>DASYZR010000054.1 GCA_035945995.1 bacterium | reverse complement strand
GGAGAGCTTGCCGGTGCAGTGCGTGGGGAGGCCGACGGTGCGGTGCTCCTCGAGCAGGAGCGCACGCAGGCCCTGTCCCGCCGCGGCCCGGGCCGCTTCCGCGCCGCCGGGCCCGGCGCCCACGACAACCACGTCATAGCGCATCACGGGAGGGCGATGTTCGATGCCCGAGGAGGGCATTTCCTCCCCGGCTCCTAACGTTAGCCCTGAGAGCATGCTCCCGCGACGCCCCCCAGCGCGTGCCCGGCGCCTCACTGCGCTCCTCGCGGCCTCGCTGTCGGTGCTGATGATGCACGCCGCGGCCGCCCCGGCGCCCGGCGCCGCCGCGGGGACCGTGACGCCGGAGAGCGTTCAGCGCGAGCGGCTGACGCTTCAGGGGGCGGAGGAACCGCATACGCCCCCGGCCCTCGACCGCGTCGACGCCTACCGGTACGCGGCCGACCTGACGGCCGCCGGCGGCCCCCCCGACGCCGTGCTCGTCCTGCTGCCCGGCCTGAACTCCGGTCCCAACACGCTCGATCTGCTGGCGCGGGCCCTCATCGGCCGCCACCCGGCGCTCGAAATCTGGATCGCGGAGCCGCGCGCCGGCATCCTGCAGGACCGCCGAGGCGTCACCGCGGCGCTCGCGTACCACAACCCCGATTTTGCGCTCGCCTACTACTACGGCCGGCTCGCGATCGACGGTCAAACGTTCTCCCTGCTCGACCCCAAGACCGTGCCCTCCGCCGCGTATTGGGGGCTCGACCTGCACCTGCGCGACGTGCGGATCGTCATCACCGAGGTACACCGGCGCTACCCCCGGGCGCGCGTCCTCTTGGGCGGCCACTCGCTCGGCGCGATGTACGCCGCGCTGTACGTCGGCTACGACTTCGGCCGCACGCCGGGGCCCGCGCCCGTCGCCCGGACGGGGCCCGCCGCCGCGCCGTCGCCGCAGGCGGGGTGGCACGATGTCGACGGGCTCGTCCTGATCGACGGGGTCCCGATCCACCTCCTGGCGAAACTGACGCCGTCCCAGTATCTCTACGGCTTGTCGCTGCCGCTCGTCGGGAAGATCCCCGGCATCAACGCGCTGCTCGCCACGAACCCGCGCCGGCGCGTCAGTCCGTTCACGGACACGTCGACGCTGGCGCGCACCCAGGACAGCATTCTCTTCGACACGGTCGCCGTGTACGCATACTTGAAACCCGACGCGCCGAGCCGGCTGCCGTTCTATCCGCGCAACGGCCTCCCGATCACCAACGAGGCGCTGCTCGGCGCCGTCCTCTCCGATCAGATGGAGCCCGACATATTCATCCGGGCGTCGATCGGCGGCCCGCTCGGGGTCTTCGACCGCATGCCCGACCCGGCCGGCATCACCCGCGACGGATTGCTGAAACTCTCGACCGGCCGCCCGGCGCGCGGCGAGACCCTGATCCGCTGGATTCCGTACGACCGCAGCACGCCGCGCGGCCTCGTCGACCTGCGGGCGCTCGAGGCCGCGATCCTCCGGCCCGACGGCGACTTTACGCAGTGGTACATGCCGTGGCGGCTGCTGCTCGATCTCGGGCTCTCCCTGAACCTCGACACCGGCGACGAGTTCTCGCGGCGATACGTCAGCCTCACCCAACTGCGGTACGTCAACCTGCCGATGCTCATCCTGGGAGCCGGGCGCGGGCTGGTCCGGTGGCCGGGACTCGTGGACTTCTACCTCGCGCATACGGCGACGCCGCGCAGCCGCGTGCGGGTCACGATTCTCGCGCGCTACACGCATCTCGACATCGAAGACGCGGCCGACAACGAAGCCGTGGGGACCATCCTGGACTGGCTGTCGGCCCTGCCACCTCGGACTGCTCGGTGATCGGCCCGCCCCGTCGACACGCGCCCCGTCCGGCCCGAGGGAACCACGGCCGGGACGGCGGCGTTGTCTTGGGCATGAACGTGCCCCGCGTCCTCGCCGCATTACTCGTCCTGGCCTTCGCCGGCGGGGCCGCCGTGCCGCGCGCGTTCGGCGCCGGTGACTGCACCGTGCCCACGTTCAAGTACCCGCACGGCGTTGTCACTTTCACCGAGCACGGGACCGCGACCCAAGTGCGCGTGGAGATCGCCGATACCGAGCCGTCGCGGGAAGTCGGGCTCATGTGCCGCCGCGAGCTCGACACGGACGCCGGGATGCTCTTCAAGTTCGAGGACCTGACGCAGGCGCCGTTCTGGATGAAGGACACGTTGATCCCGCTGTCGATCGCCTTCCTGGACAATCGCTGGCGCGTGGTCGGCATCCTCGATATGCGCGTCGCCCCGGACCCGAGCAATCCGCCTCCCACGGACCTGTGGCAGCCCACCCGCCCCTACCGGTACGCGTTGGAGGTCAACCAGGGGTTCTTCAAGGCGCACGGCCTGGACGCCCACGCCCAGGTGCGCTTTACGCCCGCCGACCCTCCCAAACCCTAACGGCGGCTGCGGCCGCGGTAAATCCGGCGCCCGGAGCCGGGAACCGCCGGAAATCGCGGTTTTTCGCCTATTTTGAGCGCCGTTCGCTTGAAGCCACACGGCTCCACCTGCTATGATGGCTGTTGCCGCACGCGCCAAGGATCGGAATGCCGGGGAGGACTGAATGAACGAGTCCACCATCATGCTGCCGCCCTTTGGCGCACTCGAGTCGCTGCTTTTGTGGCTCGTCCTCGCCGCGGCCGCCTCCGCGCTCGCGTATGGCTGGTGGCTCAGCGTGCGGGTACTGGCGCGCAGCGCCGGGCCGGAGGCGATGCAGCGGGTCGCCGCGGCGATCCAGGAAGGCGCGCGGGCGTACCTGACGCGGCAATTCCGGACGATGGCGCTCTTCATCGTCCTCATCACGATCGCCCTCTACCTCCTCTACCGTCCGATCTACACCAACCCGGCGCTCGTGGTCGGGATCGCGCTTGCGTTCTTGATGGGGTGCCTCGCGAGCTACGGCGCCGGCTCCGTCGGCATGCACCTGGCCGTCCGCGGCAACGTCCGGACCGCCGACGCGGCGACGCGCAGCTTCCGCGAGGCGCTCGAGACGGCGTTCCAGGCCGGCACCGTCTCGGGGATGTTCACCGTCGGGCTCGGGTTGCTGGGGGCGACGATCATCTTCGTGATCTTCCGCGGCGACGCCACGCGCGTGCTCATCGGCTTCGGGTTCGGCGGGTCGCTGGTCGCGTCGTTCATGCGGATCGGCGGCGGCATCTACACCAAGGCGGCCGACGTCGGCGCCGACCTGGTCGGCAAAGTCGAAGCCGGCATCCCGGAGGACGATCCGCGCAACCCCGCCACGATCGCCGACAACGTCGGCGACAACGTCGGCGATTGCGCGGGCATGGCCGCGGACGTCTTCGAATCGTACGAGGTCACGCTCGTCGCGGCGATCATCCTCGGCGCCTCGGCGCTCCTCGACCCGCACTTCCGCGCGACCTACGGGCCGGCGGCGTCCGGGTTCGCGCTCAAACTGATCCTCTTCCCGTTGCTCGTGCAGGGGGTCGGCGTGTTCGCCTCGATCGTGGGGACGTGGGCGGTGCGGGCGCGTGGCGACGCCCAGGGCGATCCCATGCGGCCGATCACGAACGGGTTCTGGACGGCGAGCGCGGCCGCGGTCGTCGGGTTCGGGCTCGTCAACGCCTTCTACCTGACGGACCCCCGGACCGGGGCGGCCGACTGGCGGTTCTCGTTCGCGACGCTGACCGGCCTCGTGCTGGCCGGGGTGATCAAATGGCTCACCGACCAGTACACGGGCGCGGAGCGCCGTCCGGTCAGCGAGATGGCGTACTCCACCAAGACCGGGCCGGCGACGTTCCTGCTCTCCGGCCTGGGATTCGGACTCGAGTCGTCGGTCTGGGCGATCCTCGCGATCGCCGCGACGATCCTCGCCTCGTTCACGATCTTTCAGGGCGACGTGGCGCTCGCGGGCTACGGCATCGCGCTGTCCGGGCTCGGCCTCCTGACCGTGACCGGGTACATTCTCGCCATGGACACCTTCGGCCCGATCGTCGACAACGCCAACGGCATCTTCGAGATGGCGGGCGGCGGCGAGGACCGCGCGGCGCGGATCATCGCCCACCTCGACCAGGCCGGCAATACGACGAAGGCCCTCACCAAGGGCTTCGCGATCGCGACGGCCGTCATCGCCGCCACGGCGCTGTTCCGCTCGTTCGTGGACCAGGCGCACCTGCTGCCGTCGGCCGCCTCGTTCGGGACGACGCTCGCGCAGGCCGGCGCCGCCGCGGGCGACGTCTTGGAGCGTGTCGGCATCCAGGTCAACCTCCCGCTCGTCTTCATCGGCATGCTCATGGGCGGCGCCGTCCCCTTCCTGGTCTCGGCGTTCCTGATCCGCGCGGTCGGCCGCTCCGCGTTCGACGTCGTCGAGGAAGTCCGGCGGCAGTTCCGCACGATCCCGGGCATCATGGAGGGTACGGCGCGACCGGATTACCAGCGCTGCGTCGACATCGTCACGCGCGCGGCGCAGCGGGAGCTGCTGGCGCCGGCGGTGGTGGCGATCTCCGCCCCGATCATGGTGGGGATTGGTCTCGGCGCGGCGCCGCTCGGCGCGTTTCTCGCCGGCGCGATCCTGACCGGCCAGTTGATGGCCGTGTTCATGGCGAACACCGGCGGCGCCTGGGACAACGCGAAGAAGAAGATCGAGGACGGGTTCCTCGGCGGCAAGGGCACGGAGTACCACAAGGCGGGGGTCATCGGCGACACGGTCGGCGATCCCCTGAAAGACACGGCCGGCCCGGCCCTCAACCCGCTCATCAAGGTCATGAACCTCGTGAGCATCCTCATCGCCCCCGTCGCCATTCTGCCGATCGGCTGGGGTATGCGCGCCGCGGTCGTCGCGCTCACCCTCGCGCTCATGGCCTGGGCCGTGGCGATCAACCGCCGCAGCTCGGTCAGCCCGGAAGACATGGCCGCCGCGGCGCGGGGGGCCCCCGCGGCGGCCGGCGCCGCCCTCGTGCCGGCCGGCCGGCCGGACGTGAGTCCGCAGGGGCGGTGACGGCGCAGCGCGTGGATACGCCGGACGCCGAGGCGCGGCTCGCCCGCAAAGTCGAGGAGCTGTCGGCGCTGCGGGAGATCAGCCGCGCGATCGGCGCCGCGCTCGACCTCGACACGACGCTTACGCTCATCACCCGCAAGACCGCCGAGGCGATGCGCGTCGACAGCTGCTCCATCTATCTGCTCGACGCCTCCCGTGACTACCTGGTGCTGAAGGCCACGACCGGCCTGGCCCCGGAGGCGGTCGGCCGCGCGCGCCTGCGGCTCGGGGAGGGGCTGACCGGGTGGGCGGCCGACAAGGGCGAAGCGGTGGCGTCCAGCAACGCGACGGCCGATCCGCGGTTCAAGTATCTGCCGGAGACCCATGAGACGTTGTTTCACTCGCTGCTCGCCGTGCCGCTGACGGTGGCGGGACGCGTCCTCGGCGCCGTCAACGTGCAGACGACCGGCGTCCACGCCTGGGCTGATGACGAGGTGGAGCTCCTCAGCATCATCGCCGACCTCGCCGGGGGGGCGCTCGAGAAGGCGCGGCTGTACGACAGCATGCGCCGGCAGATCATGGAGCTGCGCACGCTCGCGGAGGTCAGCGAGACCCTCACTTCCCCGCTGTACCTCGAGCAGATCTTCCGGCTGCTCGTCGAGATGGCGTCCCGCGTGTTCGACGCGGCGTTGTGCACGTTGATGCTGACCGACGGCGACGCGCTCGTCCTGGCCGCCGCCCATCCCGCGGATGCCGACGCCCACGCGCCGGGCGCGGGGGCGGGCCGGCCGCGGCAGACGCTGCGGGTGGGCGCGGGACTGCCCGGGCTGGCCGCCGCGTCGGGCGAGCCGGTCAGCAGCGAGGACGCCGGCGCGGACCCCCGGATCCTGCCGGCCGAACTGCTGGGCCGCGGGCCGGCACGATCGGCGCTGGCCGTGCCCCTGCGTGTCCGCGACCGGACGCTCGGCGTCGTCACAGTGTATCTGGGCCGGCGGCACGCCTTCACCCCGCCCGAGAGCACGATGCTGCAGACGCTCGCCAATCAGGCGGCCCTGGCCATCGAGAACGCCGGGCTCGTCGTGAAGTCGGCAATGGTGCGCGAGATGCACCACCGCGTCAAGAACAATCTGCAGATGATCGCGATGCTGCTGCGCCTGCAGATGCGGGACGGCCGGGAGGTGTCCGGCCGGGAGGTGCTCACCGAGACGATCAACCGGATCCTGAGCATCGCCGCGGTGCACGAGATCCTCGCCGCGGAGGGCCTCGGCACCGTGAGCGTCCGCGAGATGCTCGACCGCGTGGTCCACACCGTGACGCAGACGATGGCGCCGCCCGGCTTCAACCTCGACGCCCGGGTGAGCGGGGACGACGTCCATCTCCCGACCCAGCAGGCCACGTCCCTCGCGCTCGTCGTCAACGAACTGCTGCAGAACGCGATGGAGCACGCCTTCCCCGGACGGGCGAAAGGGCAGGTCGTCATCGTGCTGATGCCGGGTCCCGACGCCCTGCGGGTCGAAGTCCGCGACGACGGCGTGGGGCTGCCCGACGGCTTTGCGCCGGAGCGGTCCAGCGACCTCGGCCTCGAGATCGTCCGCACGCTCGTCCAGGACGACCTGAAGGGCCGCATCGTCTTCACCAACGCGGGCGGGGCGCGCGTCGTCATCACCCTGCCGCAGCCGGCGGTCGCCTGACCATGCCGGACGCCCTCAAGATCCTGATCGCCGACGACGAGCCCGTGATCCGGATGGGCCTCAAGACCATGCTGGAGGAGCACGGGTACAAAGTCGTCGCCGAGGCGCCGGACGGCGAAGAGGCCGTCGCCCTCGCCCACAAGACCTCGCCCGACCTCATCTTCATGGACATCAAGATGCCGGGCCTCGACGGTGTCTCCGCGGCGGCCACGATCATGTCGCGCGCGCCGAGGCCGATCATCCTCCTCACGGCCTGGAGCGAACGCGATCTGGTGCAGCGGGCGCAGGAGGCCGGCGTGCTGGCCTACCTCGTCAAGCCGGTGCGCGAGGCGGAGCTCGTCCCGGCGATCGAGATCGCGATGGCGCGGTTCGGCGAGTTGCGCACGCTGCAGCAGGAGGTGGGCAATCTCAAGGAGACGCTGGAGACCCGCAAGCTCGTCGAGCGCGCCAAGGGCATCTTGATGTCGCGCGAGGGCATCGACGAACAGGAGGCCTTCCAGCGCATCCAGCGGCAGAGCCGCAACACGCGCACCGCGATGCGCGAGATCGCGCGGGCCATCCTCGTCTCCGACGAGCTGCGCCGGACCGTCCCGTCGCAGCAGGCTACCCCGATCGCGGTCCGCACCCCGGCCGACCTGCTGCGCGTGCTGTCGGGCATTCGCCTCGTGCCCGGCGGATCGGCGGAGACCGACGTCATGGCGTCGGGCCTTGAGCCGCTCGGCTACCTCCGCCTGACCCCGGGCGCCGAGGTATCGGTGGAAGGGTACGTCACGAACCGGACACCGGAAGGCGCCTACGGCCTCGGCATCGCGTTCGGGCTGGCCCCCTCGCCGGCGGACCGCGAGGGCCTCGTCGCCGCCGTCCTCCAGAACGCGGTGCGCCCGGGCGTCCTCGACGCCGGCGGCACGGCGCACAGCGCGTACGCGCAACTGCTGGACGAGATCATCACGACCCAGCAGCGGGTGACGGTGTCCGGCTTTCTCCGCCTGCTGCCGGACCACGCCTCGGCGGACCACCCCGACCTGCCGCACCTCGTCGAGATCCACCCGGTGCGCAGCGTCGCGACGGAGCGGGGGCTCGTGCTTCCGCCGATCTCGCTCGACGCGCCCGGCGGCGACGAGTGGACGCAGGTCGAGGACATCCACCCCATGCCGTTCCCCGATTTCCAGTCGCCGACCCGGCTCGCCATCACCGGCGCCGCGCTGACGTTCCGGCACGCGCCCGCGGAAGATACCGCCTACGTGTACATGACCGGCCGCTTCTACGGCGGCCGCAGTCAGTTCGTCGAGGGGCGCGCGTTTCTGTTCGCGTTCGGGGACGCCCCCGGGCGCACCCGTATCACCGCCGTCGCCGTGCCCGGCACGCCGGGCTACGACATGGTGCGGCGCTGGCTCTCCGCGCCGCCGACCGGCCCGTTGACGCTCGTCGGCCTGCGCACGCTCGCGGTCCCGTCGTTGTTTGCCCCCGGCGGCGGCCGCATCGACGCGGTGCTCTGCCCCGTGTTCCGCATCCTCCCGGGCACGGTCAAAGGCGCGGGCGTGCCTGCGCCGACGGGCCGGTTCGAGCTCGTCCCCGTGGGCGGGCCGCCCCCGGCGTCGCCCGCGGCGGCCCCTCGGAACCGGGCCCGCGCGGCCCGCAGTTCCCGCGACCGGAAGACCCGCTCGAGGCCGCGGGCGA
>DASYZR010000053.1 GCA_035945995.1 bacterium | reverse complement strand
ATCGTCAATCCGGACGGCTTACGGGGGACGATCGAAGCGAATCTGCTTCAATCGGTGAGCCGGGCCCTCAAGGAAGAAGTGCGGTTCGGCCCGGCCGGGGTGACCAGCGTGGATTGGCATACGTATCCCGTGCTCACGACGTGCAGACGTCATCGTTGACACCGAGGGTACAGACCAGGCGGTCGTCCACGTCCAGGGTGGTCAGCCTGGCACGGCGCGGCGCCTCGGTCACCAAGATTTCATCGCCGGCGATCGCAAGCCGGCACGGGCAATTGGCGATGTCGCGGCCGAACTCTCGCTTGTAGCGCCCTGACGCGCGAGGCGAAGGCGCGCAAGGCTGAGGCGAAAGGCCGCCGCGGACAGACCCAAGCGAACCGTCCGCGAGTCTGCCGTCCCGACGGCCGCAACGCGGAGGCAGAAGAATACGCCGGCAGCGGACCGGATCGCGGAACTGATTGAGTTCGCGAAGTTGTGGGGTGGGGTCTAGGCTCGCGCTACGGTCACGCGGAGATCGCCGCTTCGGCGTCCCGGACACGGCTTGACAGACGGATCATAATCTTCACGGTCAGTGACGGAGCGGCGGTCAGCAGTTGCCAGAACTCACGCTGGCCGACCACCAAGAGCCGCATGTTTGAATCGGCATCGACGGTGGCCGAGCGGGGTCCCCCGTCCAGCAGGCTCATCTCGCCGAAGAAGTCTCCGCGTCCAAGATGCACCGTGCGGCCTCGCTTGGCGCTCACCGTCGCCCGTCCGTCCACGATCACGAACAGTTCGTGGCCCCGTTCGCCTGCCGTGGCCAGCCGCCTCCCGGCGGAGACCTCGATCTCATCGGCCAGGCGGGCAACCTGCTCGAGCTGTTTCCGCGAGAGATCCCGGAACAGCGGAATGGCTTCTAACAGCGCCACCTTGCTGGATCGCCCGAACACCACGATGCCACCTCCTACCGGACGGTCCCCGCCTTCCGGATCTTCGCACAGCCTTCTCAATCTTTGGGGGTGCGGGTAGAGTACGCTACCATGGACGCCTGGTCCTGCGCTGAGGCCGCGTACCGAACCGGATTCGCCAAAGCCTATCCTCCCGGGGTCTTTTGAGGTTGCGGCGCGGATTTGGGCTGGCGCCGGTCCCGGGGTCCAGCCGGTGATCGACGGGAAGATGACCTTGAGTGCCTCCACAGTGACGCGGTCACGGTACTATGCCGGTCGCCGGAGGATGCCGGCGCCGTTGAGGGAAAATGCACAGTCGATAGTACATGAATTTGGTAATAGTGGGACATGCATTGCTCGATCGGGGGGATCGCTCATGGCAGACGGATTGGTCCTCGGGATCGACGTCTCCGCGTATCAGCCGGCTGAAGACTGGGCGGCGATCAAGGGGTTCGAAGTGGCCAAAGCGTACTGCAAAGTCACGGAAGGCGCGAATTGGGTGGACCATACGTACTTCGCGCACATGAACGGTGCGCGGAACGTCGGGATCCAGCCGGGAGCGTACCATTTCTGGAGACCCAACGACCGGCCGGACGTGCAGGCGAGGTCGTTTTGCAAGCAGGCCGGGTGGAACCCGGAATGGATGAGGCCGGTGCTCGACCTCGAGGTCCTGGCCCCCGGGCAATCCGCCGCCGACGCGCTCGCGGCGATCAACGTGTGGCTGGAGATCGTCGGTGCAATGGTCGGCGGGCCGTGCCGGATCTACACGAACGTCGCGACCTGGCGCGCGCTGGGAAACCCGACAAATTACGCGCAGCACGAACTGTGGATCGCGTATCCGGGCGGGCCGGGGAGTCCGACACCGCCTCCCGACATCGGGTGGGGCCCCGACGGGTGGACCGGCTGGCAATATACGTTCCAGGGCCAGGTCCCCGGACTGAGCGGCGCCGTCGATCTGACGCACTGGCGGGCGTGAGTCTACCTTAGCGTAAACCCTGCGACGAGACGGTAGATCTCGGGGGCGTAGATGTCGCTGTAGTGGTCGCGACCGGGCCACGCGACCGGCTCTCGCGAGGTATGCAGGGGCGTCAGATCCGCGACGACCAGCCGTTTCTGGAGCGCCGCAGCGGCCCCCGGGACTCCGAGGGCCGGCCCGGACGCGCCCGCCGGGGCCGCGATCGGCCAATTCGTATCCAGAGTAAGACTGGCGTACTGTTCGCCGGCTGCGGCGACCACGCTCGGCAGCGGGCCGTCGGCTCCCAGGGCGTGCGCGACGTCGTGCCGGAGTGCCGCGGCGGCACGGGAGAGCAGGTCCATTCCGACCGCCTCCATGTCACCGGCCGCGGTTGACAGGCGCGCGGTAAGAAATCCCTCGAGCTCCCCAAGCAGACCGGGCTTGGCACCGGCCGGGGCCACATTGACGTGCACGAACCGGTCCGCCAGTTGGGCGGCGATTTCGTCCGGACCGAGTTTGCTCGCGAGCGCCGCCTCCAGAAAATCGGGCAGTCCCTTCGCGACCGCCGAGAATCCCGCCTGATTGACGACGTCCCAAACCAAATTTGGGCAATAATATAGTTGACAAATCACCGAACATATGTTAGATTTCAAGTATGAAGACGTCCAACGAAATGCCCAAGGAACCGACCACCCTTCAGGAAGCGGTCCTGTATTTCGCCGATCCCGACAACTGCCGGGCCTACCTCGTTGCGCGGCGCTGGCCGAACGGCGTGACGTGCCCCCGGTGTGGGAACCAACATGTAGTTTTTCTAGCGAACCAGAACCGCTGGCAGTGCGGCAAGCGCCATCCTCAACGGCAGTTCACGCTCAAGACCGGGACCATCTTCGAGGATTCGCCCATCGGCCTCGACAAGTGGCTCACGGCGATGTGGCTCGTCGTCAACTGCAAGAACGGCATCTCGTCGTACGAAATCCACCGCGCCCTCGGCGTCACGCAAAAAAGCGGATGGTTCATGGACCACCGGATTCGGTGCGCCCTCAACATGGCGGCAACCGGCAAACTCGGCGGACTCGGCAAGAGCATCGAAGCGGACGAAAGTTTCATCGGCGGGAAGGCGCGGAACATGCACGTCGCAAAGCGGCTGCGGCGGATCACCGGCACGGGCGGCAAGGACAAGGTGGCCGTCATGGGCATCCTCGAACGGGGCGGGAAGGTCCGCACGGTCGTCGTCCCGAATCGCCGGAAGCAAGCCCTCCAGACGGAGATCAGAAAGCATGTCGAAGCCGGGTCCGCGCTCTACACCGACGCGCTCCTGTCCTACGACGGGTTGGAGGGCGAGTTCGCCCATCAGGTCATCGACCACGCCGTCAAGTACGTGGACGGGCAGGTCCACACGAACGGGCTCGAAAACTTCTGGTCGCTCTTCAAGCGCGGGATCAACGGGACGTACGTGAGCGTGGAACCCTTCCACCTGTTCCGGTATCTCGACGAGGAAGCCTTCCGGTACAACACCGCGAAGGGCATGACCGACGCGGAGCGGCTCAATCTCGCCGTCTGCCAGATCGTCGGGAAGCGGCTCACGTTCGACCAGTT
>DASYZR010000052.1 GCA_035945995.1 bacterium | reverse complement strand
ACCGAAACATGCGCCAGATTTCATCGACCGTGGTCGCGTCTTCCGGCGCCTTGTCGTCGCGGTAGCGGCCGGTAAACCGGGGGACCCGGAGCGCGAGACCGGCGTCCTTCCGCGCGCGCCCCCATCCCGCGGTGTGAATGGGTGACAGGGTGATCTCCGCCCCGATGATCTCCAGCACCACGGCCGGCTCGAACCACATGTCCGGCTCGATCCCCCGCGCGGGACGCCGGGCCGTACGGGAGGCAGCCAGTAGCCCCGAGAGCGTGTCCAGATCGGCGTCGGAGAATCCGGTTCCGACCTTGGTCACCGTGAGGAACATGCCGGTACCCGGATCATAGGCGGTCAGCTGCAGGGCCCCGTACCGTCCCCGCCGCTTTCCCGGCCGTGGAAGGCGCCGACCACCACCAAATCCAGAGTATCCTGCAGCTTTGTTTGGTACTCGCGCTTGTACTTGATCCACAGCCACCCGCGGGCACCGGCCTGATACACGGCATGCGGCGAGACAGACTTGCACATCACGCCCTCGCAGCAGTCTGTGATCGCCTCCTCGAAGAACGCCTGGAGACTTCGGGGATCACCGACGATCTTCTGCGTGGTGAGCCCGAGACGATTGGACGGCCGGAGACCGCGAGCAAGCGCCCGCCGCCGGTCCGAATAGGCACGGTTGGTGAAGTCCTTGCCGTTGGCGTACAGGAGATCGAATGCAAACAAACCGGCGGGATACCGGTCCATCGCCTCCGCGATCCCATACCGCCGGCGGCGGTGCATGAGCTCCTGAAAGGGCCGCAGCTCTCCGCTCTCGGGGACGAGCGCCACAATCTCGGCTTCGAGAATGGCGGTCCGGAAGCGCACCCCGTCGCATAGAAGCCGGACGGCGTCCGGATACTGATCGGTGATCTGCGTCAGGCGGCGGGAGAACAGCGTGACGTCCGTTCCACGGCGGTGGATCTGCACGCGTTCTCCATCGTACTTGTACTCGGCAGCGCATGTGCCGCCGAGCTTGGCCAGAATGGCCCCCGGGGTGGAGAGCCGCTGGGCGAGCATCGGGCGGACGGGGCGGCCGGGACGAACGGTGATCCGCGCGAGCCCGCGCAGGCCCGCGCGGCGACCGTGGCGGCGACCACCCCGAGGTCGGAGCAGATGTTGTAGGCTCGCTCGAGCACGGCGCGGCGCCCCCGCGCTCCCGCGTACGCCTCCGCGAGCGCGTCGAGGATCGTCACGTCGCCGATGCCGAGCCGCAGTTTGCCGGTGACGGTTCGCACCAGGTAGCACGCCTCCAGCGGTGCGGCCCGTCGAATCAGGCCCGAGAGCGCCGACAGTTTGCGCCCCTGCGCCCCTGGCCCGGAGACGGTGGCAATCTCTTCGAGACGTTTGAACACGCCGGCCACGTCCAGCGCCGCGGGGCGCCGCGCGGAGGACCGGGTCAGGAGTTGTTCCGCGATGGTCCCAAGGTCACCGGTCCGTCTCAGCAACGCGAGAACGCGTGCCGCGCTCGAGCCCGTGGCGTCCGCGACCGCCCTGGCCGCCGATGGTTCCGCCACGCCCATCTCGATCCCCGCGAACTCAGGGCCGAGCCGTCCCTGGCACAGGTAGACGACCTTCGGCAAAAGGTCGCTCGGCGTGCGGCGGAAGAGATCCGCCAGCGTAGCGACCACCGTCAGGCGACCGCCGACGCCTTCGAGTGTTCGATAGACGCCTGCCAACTGCGCGTAGCGCAAGACTAATGCCGGCGTTCGAGCCACGTGGACAGCCGCGGCCAGGACCGGGTGTTCAGCACGTCCGCTTTTGTGAGCCAGGCGCGCCGCGCGATGGCGACCCCGTAGCGCATCATGTCGAGGTGCTCCGCCCGATGGAAGTCCGTGTCGATCACGAGCAGCGCGCCGTGCCGGTGCGCCTCCCGCGCCCGCACGTCGCTGAGGTCCAACCGGTTGGGAAACGCGTTGATCTCCAGCGCGACCCCGTGCGCGGCCGCCGCCGTGAACACCGCGGTCCAGTCCACCGGGTATTCTTCGCGCTCGCCCAACAAGCGCCCCGACGGATGCCCCAGGATGTCCACGTGCGGGTTCTCGATCGCGCCGACGAGGCGCGCGGTCATCTGCGCCTTCGGCTGCGCGAACGCGGAGTGGATGGACGCAACGACGATCTCCATGTCTTTCAAGATTTCATCCGGCAGATCGAGGCGGCCGTCGGCCCGAATGTCCACCTCGAGGCCCTCTAGCAGGTGAAGGTGCCCCCGGTACGCCCGTTTGATCGTCTCGAATTCCTTGTGCCGCTCGGCGACGCGCGCCGTGGGCCACGCCGAGGCCCTTGGTATGATCGGTGATCGCCAGGTACTCGTAGCCCCGCGCGACCGCCGCGCGCGCGAGGACGTCGATCGTGTCGTGCCCGTCCGACCAGGTGGAGTGGCCCTGCAGATCCCCCTTGATATCGCGCGCCTCGAGCAGCGCCGGCAGCCGGTGGTGCAGGGCGGCCTCGATCTCGCCCCGATTCTCCCGCAGTTCCGGCGGAATCCAGTCCATGCCGAGAAACGCGTAGACATCGGTCTCGCGCTCGAAGGTATACAGCGTGCGTCCGCGCTTGATGCCATGCTCCGAGATGGAAAAGCCGTGTTCCACGCCCCAGGTCCGCAGCGCGATGTTGTGCTCCTTGGACCCCGTGAAGTGCTGAAGGAGCGATCCGTACTCGGCGCGCGGCAGTATTTCCAAATCCATCTGCACCCCGCCGGTATGAATGATGGTGGTCTTGGTGTCGCCGCGGGCCAGGATCTGCTTGACATCGGGATGCGTGAGGAAGCGCTTGATCGCGCCTGCCGGGTCCGTCGCGGCGCAGACGATGTCGATGTCCCCGACCGTGTCCCGCATCCGGCGCAGCGACCCGACCGGGTCGGCGCTGGATACCCCGGGGCATCGCCGCAGCGTCTCGACGAACTCACGGGCGATCGGTTCTGCAAACGGCAGGAGAATCCGGCCGGAGAGCCGGCGGAGCCGTGCGATGCCGGTCTTGATCCGCTCCCGCGTCTTCTGCTTGAAGTACCTGGCCGCCCGGGGACTGTCGAGGACCTGCTCGAGATCGGCCACGCTCTTGACCTTGAGCGTCTCGCATAACTTCTTCGCGGTCTTCGGCCCTACGTTGGGGATCTTCGTCAATCCCAGTTCCACGGTGGGGATGGTGTTCTTGATCTGGTCGTAGTATTTCAGCCGGCCGGTCTGGAGCAGCTCCTCGATCTTGAGCGCGATCGAGGTACCCACCCCCGGGATCGCATCGAGGGCCTTCCGGCCGCCCCGCCGGTAGCGCTCGGAGATGTCCTCGGCGAGGAACTCGACCGACCGCGCGGCGTTGCGGTACGCGATCACCCGAAAGACGATCTCCGCCTTGATCTCGAGGATACCCGCGATATCGTAGAGGATCCGGGCGATCTCCTTGTTTGTCATGCGCCTGGACGCAGTACGAGCGCTCATCGGCACGGCGGACACGGCCATCATGCGCTCCCCCCGCCACCGGCCCCTCTCTGGCGCGCTGGCGCCACACCCTATCGCCACCGTACCATCCGCGCTTCCCGTCTCACATCGGGCGCCGGCTTCATTCTCCCGAGGGCGCAATCAGACCGGCGCCCGATGTCCGGCGCGGGAACCGGGGCTACACTTAGCGTGGTGTCCAGCATGTCGGCTCAAGTCAAACACCAGCCGAACGAGAGCCTTACGGTGCAACGGGGATCCCGCCTGCGCCGGATCGACGCGTTCCGGTGGGAGATCCCGGCGGACTACAAGCCGGGAATGCGGGTCCCCGGACTGGTCTACGCCGACGAGGCGCTCCTTCCCAACATCGAGGAGGACCAAGCGCTGGAGCAGGTGGCGAACGCGGCAACGCTTCCCGGCATCGTCCGCCGGTCGATCGCCATGCCGGACATTCACTGGGGGTACGGGTTTCCGATCGGCGGGGTGGCGGCGATGCGGCTCGACGACGGCGTCGTCTCCCCCGGTGCGGTGGGCTACGACATTAACTGCGGGGTCCGGCTCCTCACTACCGGCCTCGCCCGGGAGGAGATACGTCCCCACCTTTCCGTCCTTGCCGACCGGTTGTTCGAAAACATCCCGTCCGGAGTTGGAGCGCATGGGCGCCTTCGCCTCACGCTTACTGAATTGGACGACGTGCTCGAGCGCGGCGCAGCCTGGGCCGTGGCGCGGGGGTTCGGCCGCCCGGACGATCTCCATCGGATCGAGTCTGAGGGGACGATCCCGGGCGCGGTGCCCGCGGAGGTGAGCCGGAAGGCCCACACCCGGGGGCTCAATCAGCTCGGCACGCTCGGCTCCGGGAATCACTTCCTCGAGATCCAGCAGGTCGACGAGATCTTCGATCCGGCGACGTCGGCGGTCTTCGGCCTGCGCCGGCCCGGCCAGATCACGGTGCTCATCCACTGCGGGTCCCGTGGGCTCGGGCATCAAGTCTGCGATGATTTCTTGGGTGTATGCAACGGCGCGCTTCCACGGTACGGGATCACGCTGCCCGATCGCCAGCTCGCGTGCGTCCCCCTATCCTCGCCAGAGGGTCAATCGTATCTCGGCGCGATGGCCGCGGCGGCAAACTTCGCGTTCGCCAACCGGCAGCTCATCACGCACTGGGTCCGCGAGACGTTCGCGGCGGTGCTGGGACCTCACGGTACGCCGCCCGGCTTGGACATCGTCTACGACGTCGCCCACAACATGGCGAAGATCGAGGACCACACCGTCGAGGGCGAACACGCGCGGCTGTGCGTGCACCGCAAGGGCGCGACGCGAGGGTTCCCCGCCGGCCACCCGGACGTGCCGGCCGCCTACCGCGATGTGGGGCACCCGGTATTCCTGCCCGGAGACATGGGCCGGTACTCCTACGTCATGGTGGGCACGCCGCTCGCGATGGCGGAGACGTTCGGCTCGACTCCGCACGGCGCCGGGCGCATGCGGAGCCGCGGCGCAGCACGGCGGCTGCTTCACGGCGTCGATATCGTCGAGGCTTTGGCCGCGCGGGGCATCATCGTCCGCGCTCAGAGCCGCGGTCTCCTGGCCGAGGAAGCGTCCGAGGCGTACAAGGATGTCGCCGACGTGGTCCGCGTGAGTGACGGGGCCGGGATCACCCGCAAAGTCGCCCGCCTGCGCCCGCTGGCCGTAGTGAAAGGCTGAGCCGGTGGCGCGTCGCCTCACGGCTTTCGAGACGTTCGAGCATACCGCCGACGTCGGCCTTGTCATCCGCGGACAAACACTGGAAGAGTTGTTCGCGAACGCCGCCGACGCCCTGGTCGATCTCATGGTCGATCCGAACGCACTCCGTGAGGATATCCGGATGACGGCCACCGTGTCGGCGGCCGACCGTTCGGCGCTGCTCGTCACCTGGCTCAACGAACTGCTTTACCTGCTCGACGTTCAACGATTCCTTCCCCGGCGCTGCCGAGTCACCGAACTCCGCGACACGGCCCTCGTGGCGGAGCTGTTCGGCGACACTGTCGATCCGAACCGGCACGCGGTCCGGAGAATGGTGAAGGCGGCAACATACCACGGCTTCTCGCTTACCCAGGCGAACGGTCTGTGGGAAGCCCGGGTGATTTTGAATCTCTGAGAGCTGCTACTGAGGCACCGGCACCTGACCCCTCCGAAGCGCTCTCGTGCGAGTTTGCCGCGATCTCGCTCAACCGCAGCGAAGTGCGTCGCGCCCCAAACGCAGAAGCGGGCGAACGGCTGGGATGGGACCTGGCCGGCACGGTGGAACAGGCCGCGGCGGATGGCTCGGGCCCCGGCGTCGGCGCGGCGTGGTCGGCCTCGTTGAGTCCGGTGCATAGGCCGAACTGGTGGCCGTGCCGACCCACGCGCTGGCAGAACTGC
>DASYZR010000051.1 GCA_035945995.1 bacterium | reverse complement strand
GAGCTGGTGACCGTCAGACGCACGAGCGCGCCGGGTTTCGACGTCCCGGTGATCGTGAGCGGGAGCGTCACATCGCTGCCCTGGCGGGGCGCCGTGATGACCACCGGCAGCACCGATTGATTGACGGCCGGGGCCGCCGCGGCGGGGCCGGCCGGAGTTGCGGCGGCGGGAGTCGCGGCGGCGGGAGTCGCCGCCACCACGGATCCCGGCGGCACCGGAGCCGCCGCCCCCGCCGGCGGCGCGGGCTGATCGGGCGACGGTGAGGTCGGGCCGGCGGGTGCAACGCCGGCGTCGGGCTCGGTGCCCTTGACGAACACCTCGGGACGGACATCGGGACATCCGGCGGTCGGCGTGACGGCCGGCGCGCACACCGTCTGCTGCACCACCCCGTCGGGCGGCGGCCAGTCGTCCTTCGGCAGCGACGGCAGAAGCTTCTTCATGAACGCGGCCCAGGTCCGCGCCGGCAGGCTCCCGCCGGTCACGTGGTCCATCGGCGAGTTGTCGTCGTTCCCCACCCAGACGCCCGCGACGATGGAGGGCGTGAACCCGATAAACCAGGCGTTGCGATAGTCGTCGGCCGTCCCGGTCTTCCCGGCTTGGGGAATCCCGATGTTCGCCGAGGTGCCGGTCCCGCGCTGCACGACGCCCTTCAGCATGTCGATCATCACGTAGGCCACCTCAGGGCTCAGCACCACGTGCCGGTCGGGGACGTGTTCCTCGAGCACCTTGCCGCGCCAGTCCGTCACCCGGGTCACGGCGACCGGCGCGGCGCGGATCCCGCCGTCGGCGAAGACGCCGTAGGCCGAGACCAGTTCCAGGAGCGTCACGTCGGAGGCGCCGAGCGTCAGGGCGAGGTTCGGCTCCAGCCGGCTCTCGATCCCCATGCGGTGGGCGAGATCGACGATGGCGCGCGGGCCGACTTCCTCCTCCAACCGGATCGTGGCGACGTTGATCGAATTCTCGAGCGCGTACCGGGCGGTGATCCATCCGTGCCACTTCTTGTCGTAGTCTTCCGGCTTCCACACCGTGCCGTTCGGCAGCGGAAACTCGATCGGCGCGTCGAGGAGCATCCGCGTCGGCGGAATCCCGCGCATGACGGCCACCGTGTACGTGAACGGCTTGAAGGCCGAGCCGGGCTGCCGGTGCGCCTGCCAGGCGCGGTTGAACTGGCTCGCCCGGAAATCATATCCGCCGATCATCGCGCGCACGTAGCCGGTACGCGGGTCGATGGCGACGAGCGCGCCCTGCTGCGCGCGCAGATGGTCGCGCTTGGCCTCCTCGACGGCCTGGCGCACGACGGCCTCGGCCGTGGCCTGCATGCCGAGATCCAGCGTGGTGTAGATGCGCAGGCCGCCCTTGTAGAGCATGTCCTCGCCATACCGCTGGAGCAGCCCGGGCAGGATGTAGCTCACGAAGTACGGCGCGCGAATCCCGATCAGGCCGGCGTCGGTCTTCTTCGCGAAGTGCAGCGGCGCGGCGAGGGCGGCGCGGTCCTGCGCCGCGGAGATGTCGCCCTGCTCCTCCATGCGGAAAAGCACCTCTCCCATCCGCGTGCGGGCGCGATCCAGATGTTCGTAGGGCGAGTAGTAGGACGGCGCCCGGATGAGCCCGGCCAGCAGGGCGCTTTCGGGCAGCGAGAGCGCGCTCGCCGGCTTGCCGAAGTACAGTTCCGCCGCGGTCTGCACGCCGTAGGCGCCCTGGCCGAAGTACACCTGGTTGAGGTATCGCGCGAGAATCTCGTCCTTGGTCAGCCGGCGCTCGATCTGGACGGCCAGGAGGATCTCGGCGATCTTGCGCGTGAGGGACTTTTCGCTGGTCAGGAACATGTTGCGCGCAAGCTGCTGGGTGATCGTGCTGCCGCCCTCGGCGTAGCCCCGGTCGTGGAGGTTGCGCAGTCCGGCCCGCAGCACGCCCTTGAGCGAAATGCCGCGGTGCCGGTAGAATTCGGCGTCTTCGGTGTCGATGACCGCGCGCTGCAGCGTGTGCGAGACCTGCGAGAGCGGCACGCTGTCCCGATTCTCGCGGTACAGGCTCGCAATCAGCTGGCCGTCGGCGGCGTAGATCCGCGTGGCCTCGCTGGGCAGATCGTAGAGCGCATCGATGGACGGCAAGTGCGTGCTGATCGCGACGGCCGCGCCGACGAGGAGCCCTCCCGCCGCGAGAACGAGGGCCGCACCGGTGAGTATGACGGCCAGGACCGTCCGGCGCAGCGCCCGCCGCTGCCCCGCCGTGAGGCCCCCGTCCCGCGCACGACCCGCGGGGTTTCGCCGGACCGGACCTCGCGGCGTCGATGTCATGAGCGGCCTCTCTTTGCGGCGATGATGTCGGCTGCGACGGGTGCAAGGGTGGTCCGAGCCGCGACGCCGCCCCTCATCCGATTCTCAACATACCCTACTATACCTGCCGACGGCCGGCCCGGCAACTCGTTTGACGGTTCTCCGGAGCCGATGCTACGATGGGCGCACGGCGGGGCCGCCCGTGGTGGATCCCCGCGCGAGGTGTCAATGCCGTCGTCTCCCAACCGGTTTTGGGACGCCGCGCCGCCGGCCGCGCGGACCAGCACGGTGCGGCGGCGGGTCCTGCAGGCCCGGGAGACGCGCGTCCAGGCGCGGACGGACGTGCTGGCGGTGGAAGAGCCGCTCGAGATTCGGATCTACCCCCCCGACGGCGGACCGGCCGTCCCGATTTCGGTCACGATGCGGACGCCGGGACATGACTTCGAGCTCGCCGCCGGCTTTCTCTATACCGAAGGATTGCTCCGCTCGCCCGACGACGTGCGCGCGATCAGTTACTGCACGGAGCCGTCCGTCGACGGCGCGCAGCAGTACAACATCGTCAACGTGGCCCTCCGGCCGGGGGTTCCCTACGACCCCGAACGCCTCCGTCGCCACTTCTACACCAGTTCGAGCTGCGGGGTCTGCGGGAAGGCCTCCATCGAGGCGATCCACGTCCGGGGCATCCGCGCCGTGCGCGGCGAGGATCTCACGGTTGACGACGCCACACTCGGCCGGCTGGGGGACGCGCTCCGGGCCGCCCAGGCCGTCTTCGAGAAGACCGGCGGCCTCCACGCCGCCGGGTGGTTCGACCGCGACGGCCGGCTGCTCACGGTCCGGGAAGACATCGGCCGCCACAACGCGGTGGACAAACTCGTCGGACACGCCTTCCTGGGACGGCACCTGCCGCTTGACCGGCATCTCCTCATGGTCAGCGGCCGGGCCAGCTTCGAGATCGTGCAGAAGGCCGCGGCCGCGGGCGTCCCGGTCCTCGCCGCGGTCTCCGCGCCGTCGAGCCTCGCATGCGAAACGGCCGAGGCGTTCGGCATGACGCTGGTGGGGTTCGTACGCGGGCCGCGCTTCACCGTCTACACGGGCGAACATCGCGTTCGGATGCGCGACGGCTGAGGCGCCGGGGCCGCGCGCGGCGGAAACTTCCATCGTTTTGAAAAGGAGTCTTTGGCCTTTCCGTCAATATCTTTGACGCACTCTCCCGCATCATTGGTCCCGCCATGGACGGGGGGCGGAGGGACTCATGGACCGCGAACCGGCAGGAACGTCGATGCGGCCCGCTGGCAAGGGGCAGCATCGCGGCGGCCCGGACGCAGGCGATCCCCGCCTGCGCGCCGATCTCATGAAGCGTCTCGTGGGCCTCAGCGAAGCGCTCAATCGGCCGTCGTCCGTCGCGGGCGTCGCCGCGGCCATCGGTCAGGCGGCTGAAGAGCTCAGCGGCGCGCGCGGCGTTGCCGTCTATCTGCGCTCGCCGAACGGCGTCGTCACCTGTGCGTGGTCGCACGGGATCTCGCGGTCCTACGTGGCCGGCGTCGCCACACCCGGCGACACCGCCCCGTGGGCGCATCTCGGCAAGCAGGCGGAACTCTCGGGCATGGACCTGCCGAAGGGCAAGCGCGCGGCGATTCCGGAACCGTCCCTGATCGAAGACACCCGCGCGCTGCCGAGCAGCAGCGAGATGCGCCACCGCGCCGAGCGGGAGGGATTTCGCGCGGTCGCCGGCTGGCCGCTGATCCACGAGGGGCGGGCCGGTGCGACGGTCGCCTGCTACTACGACGCGCCGCGCAGCTGGTCCGCGCCCGAGCGCGAGGCGATGCAGGCGTTTGCCTGGCAGGCCGCGGCCGCGCTGGAAAACGGCCGGTCGCACGAGGCGCAGAGCCGGCGGACGTTCGAGCTCGAAGCACTCTATGAGCTCAGCAAGCGCCTCCGCTTCGCGCAGATGCCCGAGGAGATGTATCCCATCCTGGTGGATCAGGCCGCGCGCCTGGCCCGCGCCGACCACGGGGCGCTCGCGCTGCTGAGTCGCGACGGCACGACGCTGACCACCGCCCAAACATGGGGCGTGGCCGCGGAGCACCGGGGGACCGGGCCCGTGTCGGCGCAGCTGGCGCGCCTGTTCGAAACCGGCGTCCCGCACGTCACCTCGGCCCTCTCCCCGGAGCACGCGGCGGCGCTCGGCGCCGCCCCCGACGCCGGCCGGGCGCTCGGACCGTTCGCCGTCGTTGCCCTCCGCGTGGACCAGAACATCATCGGCACGATCGCGGTCGGCCGCGCCCTGGGCGCGCAGACCGAACCGTTCGTCGAGGCGGACCTTCGGCTCCTGAAGAGCATCGCCGAAATGGCCGGGACCGCGATTCACCGGAGCCGCCTCTACCACGATCTCCAGGACTCCTACATCGAGATGGTCCTGACGCTGGGGCGCGCGCTGGACGCCCGTGATGCCTACACCGGCGGCCACAGCGAGCGTCTGGCGAGGTGGGCCGAGGCCACCGCCAAAATGCTCGGCGCGCGTGACGACGAGGTCCAGGACATCCGCTGGGGCGCGCTGCTGCACGACATCGGCAAGATCGCGGTGCCGGATGCAATCTTGCAAAAACCGGCGCGGCTCACGGAGGACGAGTGGGCGATCATGCGCCGACACCCCATCATCGGTGAGGAGATTCTCCGGCCGGTCGAGCGGTTGCGCGGCGTCGCGCGCATCCTGCGCCACCATCACGAACGGTGGGACGGCACCGGGTATCCCGACGGCATTCGCGAGGACGCCATTCCGCTCGGCGCCCGCATCCTCGCCGTCGTGGACGCCTACAGCGCGATCACCGACGAGCGTCCGTACAAGGCCGCCCGCCCGCACGAAGAGGCGGTCGCCGAGTTGCGGCGCGTCGCCGGGGCGCAGTTCGATCCGCGGGCCGTCGAGGCGTTCTGCCGGGTCCTCGAGGAGGGCGCGGCGGTTCGCTGATCGCCATTACGGCCGGCGTGCCGTACCGGCGGGAGCGGGTTGATTGCCCGTTGAGGGTGGTGCGCGCCTCGGACCCGGTCAGGCGGTCCGGTGTGCCGGGCGGCGCGCCGAGCGCGCGCCGAACATCCTCTGCCAGGGAACCCAGAACGACTCCTTGGTCCGCGACGCGGCTGCGGGAGAGAGGAGATCCCTGCCGGTCATGACGGTGACCAAGGCGTCGCCGATCAGCTCCTCCAGGACGGGGGGCGCGGCCAGCATGAACTGCTCATCCGTCGCATAGGGGGTGCTGTGCATGCCGCTGTTCAGATACGTGACGAGCTCCCACCCGTCTTCCGTCAGCCGTCCGACCACCGAGTAGGCCGATCCGGCGCGAATCCGGAACCGGGCGGGTCCGATCTTTCGGTGCATCTGGAGCAGAATGGGCTGCTTGGTGGATTCGACGAACGCCTGAGCGATGCGGAAGCACTCGGCCGAAACGTGTTCGACCCGTTGCTCTAGCACTCGTTGCCGCGCTTCGCGTTCGGCCAAGAACTTCGCGCGCGCCTGGAGCTCGCTTTCGAGCTCCTCTACCCTCTTCCGCAGATGCTCACCAACCGCGCCCACCGGGTACCCCCCGTATCGGCCCCTCTTGCGAGCATCAAGAAGCCCGTCTCACAAAGTATTGTACACGATGCGCGTCGCTTTGGGCAAGGATTTTCGTCACCTCCCAAGAACATGACGGGAGGTTTAGCGGCGTGACAAGCGGGTGCGCCGCGTTTTGGGGGAGGGGCGGGGTGTCGGGCCCCGTAGGCCTATGAGTTTGCAGGTCAAACTCGTGCTCCTGTTTTTGTTCCTCCAGGACTTTATTTTCGGCGCCTTTCTGTTTCTCGTGCGGCGCGGGACGCTGGTGCAGCAGAGCACCGTGTTGACTGGGCTGCTGCTCTCCGCGGTGGGCGTGGGCATCGCGGCGTGGCTCGCCCGCGGTCTCGTTCGGCCGCTTCACGGTCTGGTCGGCGCCGCGCAGAAGATTGCCCATGGCGACCTCGACGTTCGGCTCGACGTCACGACGAGGGACGAACTGGGGCTCCTCGCCGAGGCGTTCAACCGCATGGCCACCAGCCTGAGGGACACCGTCGGGGCCCTCAACCGCAAGATCCGCGAATCGGAGACGCTGTACGAGATCAGCCGGGAGGTCAACGGGCAGGTGGCCTACGAGCCGACCCTCGACCTCATCGCGGAGCAGGCGCAGCATCTCCTCGGGGCGGACGCCGGCCTCGTCGCGCTTCGTGAGGGCGAGACCGATGTGTTCACGACGCAGGCCGTCAGCGGCGCGAGTGCCGAGGGCTTCGCCGGCATGCAGTTTACCCTGAACGGGGTCCTCGGTGAGCACGTCCTGGGCTTTGGCGCGCCGGCCGGCGCGGACGGCGCCGAACCCGGCCCCGAAGCGGCGCTGCAGTCGGTGCTCGGTGTGCCGCTCAGGGTCCATGACCGCGTGATCGGCGTCCTGTATGCGGCCGGCCGGGACCCCGGTCAATTCGACGCCGACGCCGAACGGCTCCTCGCCGCGCTTGCCGATCAGGCGGCCATGGCCATCGAGACCTCCCGGCTGCACGAAGACGTGAAGGCGTACGCGAAGGAGCTCGAGGCGATGGTGACGCTGCGGACGCGCGAGCTCCGGGACCTGAACGACCAGCTCACCGTGGCCTCGCAGCACAAGTCCCAGTTCCTCGCGAACATGAGCCACGAGCTGCGCACGCCGTTAAACGCCATCCTCGGGTATACCGAGTTGATCCTGGATGACATCTACGGCGCGGTCCCGGACAAGATCCGGGACGTCCTGCAGCGCATGCAGTTAAGCGGCCGTCATCTCCTCCGGCTGATCAACGACGTGCTGGACCTTTCCAAGATCGAGGCGGGACGGGCCGCCCTGTCACTCGGCGATTACTCGATGCAGGCCGTTGCCCAAACGGTCTTCACGTCCGTGGAGTCCCTCGCCAAGGAGAAGAAGATCGCGCTGACACTCTCCGTCCCGCCCGATCTGCCGGTGGGACGCGGGGACGAACGGCGGATCACGCAGGTCCTGTTGAATCTGGTCGGCAACGCGATCAAATTTACCGAAACGGGCGAGGTGCGGATTGAGGCGGCCGCGAACGATGGGGAGTTCCTCGTGTCGGTCACGGACACCGGTCCCGGGATCCCGGAAGCCGACCGGCAGCGGGTGTTCGAGGAATTCCAGCAAGTGGACAACACCAGCACGCGCAACAAAGGCGGGGCCGGTCTGGGGCTCGCCATCGCGAAGCGGATCGTAGAATGGCACGGCGGGCGGATCTGGGTCACTTCACGGCTCGGTGTGGGGTCGACGTTCGGGTTCACGCTGCCGATTCGCACGGAGACGGCCGGGGTGGCGTGATGGCGAGGCGGATTTTGGTGACCGAAGACAACGAAGACAACCGGCGCATCATGCACGATCTCCTCGTCAGCGCCGGCTATGAGGTGGTGGAGGCGCTGACGGGCGCCGAGGGCGTCACCGCGGCCGAAGCGCAACGCCCCGATCTGATCCTCATGGACATCCAGCTGCCCGTATTCGACGGGTACGAGGCGACGCGGCGGATCAAGGCCGTTCCCGCGCTCCGGGACATCCCGATCATCGCGGTGACCTCGTACGCCCTCAGCGGCGACGACGTGAAGGCGCGCGAGGCGGGGTGCGACGGTTATATGTCGAAGCCGTTCAGCCCCCGCGAGCTGCTGGCCAAGGTCCGCGAGCTCCTTCCCTAACCCCCACCGGGGTCCGCCGTGAGGACGCCGCCGCTCATCCTGATCGCCGACGACAACCCGATGAACGTGGACGTCCTGCAGGCGCGACTGGCGGCCCACGACTACGAGCTGGTGACCGCCGCGGACGGTGAGCAGGCGCTCGCCGCGGCGCGGGCGCACCTTCCGGACCTCATCTTGCTGGACGTCGATATGCCCAAGATGGACGGCCTCGAAGTCTGCCGGCGGCTGCGCGCCGACGACAGCATCCCGTTCATCCCCATCATCATGGTCACGGCGAAGGCCGACTCCGCCGACGTCGTTGCCGGGCTCAACGCCGGCAGCGACGAATACCTCACCAAGCCCGTCGACGGGGCCGCCCTGGTCGCCCGGGTCAAGTCGATGCTGCGGATCAAAGCGCTGCACGATACCGTGCAGGCGCAGACGGCGCAGCTGACCGAGTGGAACCGGACACTGGAGGAGCGGGTCGCCGCGCAGGTGAGCGAAATCGAGCGGGTCAGCGGGCTGCGGCGGTTTCTGTCTCCCCAGGTCGCGGAGGCGATCCTCTCCGCCGGCACCGAACGGATTCTCGAGAGTCACCGGCGGGAGATCACCGTGGCCTTCTGCGATCTCCGTGGGTTCACAGCGTTTTCAGAGACCGCGGAGCCGGAGGAGCTGATGGGCGTGCTCCACGAGTACCACGCCGCCCTCGGTGAGGTGATCTTCCGCTTCGAAGGGACGCTGGAGCGCTTCGCCGGGGACGGGCTGATGATTTTCTTCAACGATCCCGTGCCGTGTCCGGACCCCGCGCTGCGGGCCGTCCGCATGGCCGTCGAGATGCGAACACGCGTGACCGCGCTCGCCGCCGGATGGCGGAAACGCGGCCACCAGCTGGGGTTCGGCATGGGCATCGCCCTCGGGTTCGCGACGCTGGGGCGGATCGGGTTCGAAGGCCGGTCCGACTACGGTGCGATCGGCGCGGTCACGAACCTCGCCTCCCGGCTCTGCGGCGAAGCCCTGGCCGGCCAGATCCTGATCAGCCAGCGCGTGTGCGCGATGGTGGAGGACGCGGTGGACGCCGAGCCGCTGGGCGAACTCACGCTCAAAGGACTGTCGAGGCCGGTCACCGTCTTCAACGTGCTCCAGCTCAGGGAGCCCGCGGGCTGAGCGCCGGGCGCCGCGGGCCGCCACCTCGCCCGCGCCGGTACCGGGCCGGGCCGGCGCACCTGCTTCTTCCTGCGCGGCACCCCTCGGACGCGCGGTCATCGCCCCGGCGGACATGACGGCGGAACCGGTCGAAGCCCTGATCCGCGGCATACCGTTCTTCAGCTCGCTCGACCGCCTGGACATCGCACGCCTGACCGGGGCGCTGGAGGAGGTGGCGTTCGCCGCCGGCACGGTCATCTTCTCCGAGGGAGCCGCGGCCGACGCGCTCTACCTTCTCGACGAAGGTCAGGTGACCGTGAGCGTCCGCGGATCCGCGGGCGAACGGTCGGTCGCCACGCTCCAGGTGCCCGCGCATTTCGGCGACCTCGGCCTGTTGCTGGGACGCCGGACCGGGTCGGCACGCGCCGCGACCGACGTGCGCGCCTGGAAACTCTCCCGGGAGCGGTTCGAGCGGGTGGCCCGGGAGCGAGGTCACCTCGGGCTCATGATGGCCACATCGCTCGCGGAACTGCTCGACCGGCGTTCGCGGGAGCACGCGGGCGTGCCGGCCACGACGGCGACGGCGCTTCCGATTCGTCTCGATGCCCCCCGCTCCGCTCCATCGCGGCTCGGGCGAAATCTGTCGTTCGCCCTCGCGATCGGCGTCCCCGCCGTCCTTTGGGCGGTGGCTCCGCCGAGCGGACTGACGGCCAGGGGCTGGCACGTCGGCCTCATCGTCATCGGGGCGGCGCTGGCGTGGCTGACGGAGCCGGTGCCCGATTTCGTCGTCGCGCTGGCCATGGTGACCGCGTGGGGGCTCGCGGGACTAGTACCGCTCGGGCAGGCGCTGGCGGGGTTCACGAGCTCGTCCTACGTGGTGGCCCTCAGCGCCCTGGGCCTGGCCGCGGCGATGTCGCGCTCCGGCCTGCTCTATCGCGCCGCGCTGCGGCTGCTGCGGACCTTTCCGCCGTCCTACTCCGGCCAGGCGCTCGCGCTGCTGGTCGGGGGAGCGCTCATCACGCCGCTGATGCCGCTTTCGATCGCGCGCGTTGCGGCGATAGCGCCGCTTGCGCAGGAGCTCGCCGGCGGCCTGGGATATCCGCCCCGGAGCCGGGGGAGCGCGGGCCTGGCGTTCGCCGGCATATTCGGGTACGCGGCGTTCAGCAGCATTTTCTTTACCGGTCTCGCGATGAATTTCTACGTGTTTGCGCTGATGCCGGCCGCGGATCGCGCGCACTTCAGCTGGGCCGTGTGGTTCCTGGGCGCGGCTCCCGCCGGGCTGATTCTGTTTCTGGGCTGCGCCGCGATACTGTTGGTCGGTCTGCGGCCGGCGGAGCCGCCGAGAATCGCCCCCGCCGCGCTGGAGCGCCAACGGCGCGTCCTCGGGCCGCTCGCGTCCTCCGAACGCGTCACGATCATCGCGCTCGGGGTGCTGCTCGTGGGGCTCGTCGCCCAGCCGATTCTTCGCATCGACAGCGCGTGGGTGGCGGCCACCGCGCTCATTGTGGCCCTCACCGGGGATGTGCTGACCCGGGAAGGCTTCCGGAGCTCCATTGAGTGGGGCTTCCTGGCGCTGTTCGGCGTCCTGCTGGGAACCGGCGGAGTGCTCCACAGCGTCGGATTCGACGAGTGGATCGCGAATCGGCTCGTGCCGATCGTGCACTCCGCCGGAAGCCCGGCCGCGCTCGTCATGCTGCTCGCGCTCGCGATCGTCGGCGTCCGGCTCGTGCTCCCTTGGATTCCCGCCACGCTGCTTCTGAGCCTCGCGTTGGTCCCGGCGGCCGCCAGGCTCGGCCTCGCCCCGTGGGTTGTCGGCTTCGTCGTGCTGGTCACCGCCAACGCCTGGCTTGCCCCCCGTCAGAGCGACTACTGCCGGCTCGTCCGGGACGCCACGGACGGGGAGATGTTCACCGACCGTCACGCCCGTCTGGCCGGCGTGGGGCTGACTGTCGTGACGCTGCTCGCCCTGGCGGCGAGCCTACCGTACTGGAGACTTCTTGGGATCCTGACGCGCTAGTCATTCCAGAGACACGCGAAACACGACCCGGTAGTTTGGGTGATCCACCCGCGTGAGGACGCCGTCGTCATCTGCGACAAGAACCGAAATGGGCCCGTCGGTGTTTCTTGATGGCGAAGACTTTCTTGGTCTCGTCATTTCTCGAATCTGCCGGCCATGCCGGCGCGCTTCACGATCTCGACCTCCATGGTCTCGCCCGTCCAGATCATCCCGACCACCCCCCGCGAGCGGCATGTGCCTCAGATATTGGACGACGGCCTTGTTCTCGTCAGTGGACGCCGGCGTCCCGTCTCGCAGCATTCGACTCGGGTGCGTGCTCTTCGGCTATCGAAGCGAGGCGTTCTTGGTCCCGGACAACGATTCGGCCGCGCTGCGCGTCAAGGATGTCTCGACGCCGCCAGTCGGCCAGAATACGACTGACCGTGTACGGCGAGGTGATGACGAGCTCGGCCAAGTCCTGTCGTGAAAGCGGCACCTCGAGCACGACGGCGCCTCGTGTCTTACGGCCGAAGGATTGGCTGAGGCGAAGGAAGAGCCTGGCGAGCCGCCGGCTTACATCCGCCGATACAAAGTCTTGCAGCCGGCTCCGTTCAACCTCGAGCAACTCCTCTAGCCAGCGAATCGCGTTTACGGCGACCGGCGGGTGCGCCAGCAGGACACGAAGAATCGCCGAGCTGTCCCAGACAAGCGCCCGGGAATCCCGCATTGCCTCCGCAGAGGCAAACCGGATCGTTTCCCCGAGCCCAATCCGCCCCGTCCCCGAAGTGTTGCACCGGCACGACGACGCGGAGAATCAGGCTTTCCCCGTCCGGATCTGTGTGAACAAGTTTCACCGTGCCGCTCGTCAGCACGTAGACGTCCCTCGCCGGTTCCCCCTGGTGAAACTAGAATTCTCCTTTGCGCAACGAGCGCGCGCGCGCAGACCGCGCCAGCCCCTCAAGATCCGTCGCGGCCATGTTTCGAAACACGGCGCTCAGACTCAAGAATATGTGATCCTTTGCGATCACCTTTGCATGGAGGCGGACCAAATTGAGAAACCAACGATGCCGCGTCTCGCAGAGGGAATGATGACCGGGACCTGGACGCTCTCCATCAACCTGGAAACAGAGCCCGAGACCCTTAGGGTAGCGCGTCGAATGATCTATGCCAGCGTCAAGCAAGAGGGGCTGTCCGACGAAAAGGCGCGGGAATTGGAACTCGCGACCGGCGAGGCGCCGAGCAATGCTCGGGCTCATGCCTATGCAGACGGCGTCGGTCCGGTCACGGTGGACTTCGCAGCGCAGCCCGAGGCGTTTGTGGTTGCGATTCGTAACGCAGGTGCAGCGGTGTCGCCCCCCGAGGTTCCTACATCGCTTCCATCCTACCCTGCGGGATGGGACTCTACTTGATCGCTGCGCTGGTTGATGACGTGAAGATCAAGACCGACGACGGGCGGCAAGGCGTTAGTATTACGATGATCAAGAGGCGCTGAGGCCGCTCCGAAACACCGAAAAATATGGTGGGCCCTCGTGGACTCGAACCACGGACCTCACCCTTATCAGGGGTGCGCTCTAACCACCTGAGCTAAGGGCCCACAGCACGGCCCTAGTATAGGGACGGCGCTTCGAAGCGTCAACCAAACTCGCCGCACGAACGCAGCCTCCGATCCCACCACCGGTCGCGGAGACGGCTCCGCGGCGGGAGCGCCCGGCGCTAAGCGGTCAACCGCACGCGCGCGAACCGCCGGCGGCCCACGCGCACGACGAGTCCGTCGCGCAGGGGCACATCGGCGTCGCCGGTCGCCCGGGTTTCGTCGAGGCTCACGCCGCCCTGATCGATCAGCCGGCGCGCCTCGCTGTTGGTCGGCGCGAGCCCGAGGGCCACGAGCAGGTGCGCCAATCGCATTGTGCCGTTGCGCGCCCGCGCCCGGCTCAGCGCGACGTCGGGAATCTCGTCCGGCCGTTCGTGCTCCCGGAACACGCGGGTGAACTCCGCCGCCGCGGCGTCGGCCGCCGCCGCGTCCCAGTGGCGCGCGGTGATCGCATGCGCAAGGCGCTGCTTGACGTCCCGCGGGTGCGCGCGGCCGGTCCGCAGCGCAGACGCGAGGGCGCGGACCTCCTCGAGCGGGACGAGCGTGCAGTATTCGAAGTAGGGGATCATCAGGTCGTCGGCCAGGGACATCACCTTGGCGTACATCTCGTTCGGCGGCTCCGTGATGCCGATCGCGTTACCGAGGCTCTTGCTCATCTTCTGGACGCCGTCGAGTCCCGGGAGCAGCGGCGTGAGCACCACGACCTGCGGCTCCTGCCCCATCTCCCGCTGGAGATCGCGGCCCATCAGGTTGTTGAACTTCTGATCGGTGCCGCCGAGCTCGACGTCCGCCCGGATCGCGACCGAGTCATAGGCCTGGCAGAGCGGATACAGCAGCTCGTGGACGTGAATCGGGAGATGCTCGCGGTAGCGCTTGGCAAAGTCGTCGCGCTCCAGGAGGCGGTGCACCGTCGCCCGGCCGGCGAGCCGGATCACGTCTTCGAACCGCATCGGCGCCAGCCACTCGCTGTTGAACACCACCCGCGTGCGGCCGGCGTCGAGAATGCGGCTGTACTGATCGCGGTACGTCGCGGCGTTGCGCTCGACCGCCTCGCGGCTGAGCTGCGGCCGGGTCTCGGACTTGCCGGACGGATCGCCGATCAGGCCGGTGAAGTCGCCGATCACGAGGACTGCCTCGTGGCCCAGGTCCTGAAACTGGCGGAGTTTCTGCAGCACGATCGCGTTGCCGAGGTGGATGTCGGGCGCCGTCGGATCCATCCCGAGCTTGACCCGCAGCGGCCGGCGCTGCTCGAGTTTGGCGAGCAGGGCCTCCTCGCTGATGATCTCGGCCGTTCCGCGGGCGAGGAGCGCCAATTGTTCGCGCGGACTGGGCGTAGTCACGGCGGAATTATAGCACCGCTCAGCCGGCGTGCGGGCCGGCCCCCGGCGCGCACCGCGGATGCCAGGGATCGAGAAACTCCGCCGCCTCGACCTGCAGCGTCGCGTGAGACAGTCCAAACCGCTCCCGCAGCAGCGTCCCGAGGTTGGCGAGCACCTGCTGGGCGTCGGCATCCTCCCGGATGCGCACGTGGGCGCTGATCGCGGCGACGCCGCTCGTGAGCGACCAGACGTGGAGGTCGTGGACTTCGCAGACGCCGGACTCAGCCGTCATCGCCCGCTGCACCTCGGGCAGCGAGACCCCGGACGGCGTCCCTTCCATCAGCACGCGCACCGCCTCCCGCAGCAACGGCAATGACCCGGCGACGAGCAACCCCGCCACGCCGAGGCCCACGACGGCGTCGGCGCGCGTCCATCCGCTGATGAGGATGACGAGCGCGGCCGCGATCGTGCCGACGGCCGCCGCGCCGTCCGCGAGCACGTGCGCGAGGGCTGCGCGGACGTTCAGACTCTCGCCCTGCGCGCGCGCCAGCAGGCCGCCGGCGATCACATTCCCGATCAGCCCCGCGATCGCGACGGCCAGCATGCCCTGCGCCGCGACGGGATGTGGGATCCGCAGACGGCCGAGGGCCTCATAGCCGATGGCCGCGGCCACCGCCCAGAGCGCCACGGTGTTCGTGAGCGCGGCCAGAATTTCGGCGCGGCGGTAGCCGTACGACATCTCCACCGTCACCGGACGTCCCGCGATCCATGCGGCCAGCAGGCCCAGGCCGAGACTGCCCAGGTCGACGAGGAGGTGCCCCGCGTCGGCGAGGAGCGCCAGGCTGCCGGTCCACCACCCGCCGGCCGCTTCGAGCACCAGCAACGCAAGGATGACCCCGAACGCACCGGACAGCGCGCCACGCGCGCCGCCCCCCCACGGGGACGGGCCCCCCGACGGGGACAGGCCGGGGTGGCGGTGGTGAGGGTGCGCCGTGAGGGCGTTCACCGCTGCGACAGCGTGACGATCGTCGCCCCGCTCCCCCCTTCGCCTTCGCCGCCCAGCCGGAACGAGGCGACGTGCGGATGGTGGGCGAGAAACTCGTGCAGCGCCCGCCGCAGCGTGCCGGTGCCCTTGCCGTGGATGACGGTCACGAACGGCAGCCCGGCGAGCGCGGCGTCGTCCAGGTACTTGTCCAGGGCCAGGATCGCCTCGTCGACCGTCATGCCGCGCAGATGAATACTGGCCGGCGGCGGCTCGGCCGGGTCCCATGCGCCGGGCGGGGCGGCCGCCGGTCCCCGCGTAGAGCCGCCCGCGCCGTCACGGTCGCCGGCCGGGGCGCCCTCCTCATGCCGGAGGTCATCGAGCGGGACGCGGACTTTCATCGCGCCGACCTGCACCTCGACTTCACCGTGGGCGTCGGGCTCCGCCTGCACGACGCCCGGCCGGCCGAGCGAGGCGACGAGCACGCGCTCGCCGGCCCGGACGGCGTCGACCGGCGTGCCGGGCGGCGGCGGGGCGACGGCTTCTGTGTACGTCTCCGCGGCCCGGCCGAGCGCACGCAGGTGCGCGCGCAGCCGGGCCGCGGCCTCGGGCGACCGCTCCGTTCGCAACGCCGCCACGAGCGCCTCGAGTTCGCGCCGGCCCGCGCGGAGGAGGGACTCGAGCTCGTCCCGCATCCGCTCGAGGCTGCGCCGGCGCATGTCGGCGGCGCGCCGGAGGCCCTCCTCCGCCCGGGCCCTCGTGCGGCCAAAATCGAGACGCTCGCGCGCCGCAGCGTCGCGCTCCGCGGCCAAGGCCTCGCGTTCTTCCTCGACGCGCTCGATCACGCGGCTGAGGTCCGCCTGCTCCTGCGAGAGGTAGCGCCGCGCCTGCTCGACGACGGCGGGGTCCAGCCCCAGCCGGGAGGCGATGGCGAGCGCGTTGCTGCGTCCGGGCGTGCCGATCAGCAGGCGGTACGTCGGGCGGAGCGTCTCTTCATCGAACTCGACCGACGCGTTTTCGATCCCCGCATGGGTAAACGCCAGCGCCTTCAATTCGGTGTAGTGTGTCGTCACCGCGGTGCAGGCCCGGCGGGCGTGGAGGGTTTCGATGATCGCGCGCGCGAGCGCCGTCCCCTCGACGGGGTCCGTTCCGGCGCCGATCTCGTCGAGCAGCACGAGCGCGGCCCCTGGTTCCGCGGGCATCGCCTCGAGCAGCCGGAGGATCTCCACGATCGCGGTCATGTGGGACGAGAACGTGGACAGGTTCTGCTCGATGCTCTGCTCGTCCCCGATATCCGCGAACACGCCGGCAAACACCGCCACCTCGCTGTCCGGCGCCGCCGGCACGTGCAGCCCGGCCTGCGCCATCAGGGTGAGGAGGCCGAGCGTGCGCAGCGTCACCGTCTTGCCCCCGGTGTTGGGACCGGTGATCACGAGCGTGCGGAACTCCCCGCCGAGCCGCAGGTCGATCGGGACGACGGTGCCGGTGAGGAGCGGATGCCGCGCGCCGCGCAGGTCCACGCGGCCAGAGGCGTTGAGGCGCGGCGGCGATGCGTCCCAGCGGTGGCTGAGCGCGGCCGCCGCCGCGACGAGATCGAGCGCCGCAAGTGTCTCGAGCGTCTCCCCGATCCGCTCCGCTTCTGCCGCCACCGCGGCGCTCAGCGCCGCCAGGATGCGGGCGATCTCCACCTCTTCGGCCGCGGCCAGTTCGCGCACGCGGTTGCCGAACGGGACGATCGCGAGCGGCTCCATGAACACCGTGACGCCGCTCGCCGACTGGTCGTGCAAAATGCCGGGGAATTGGTCGCGGAACTCGATGCGGACGGGCACGACGTACCGGTCGCCCCGGATGGTCACCAGCGGGTCCCGCAGCATGCGCTGCACCGCCGGGGTCCGAAGCACTTGGTCAAGATGCTCGCGGAGCCGGGCGTCGGCCGTGCGCCGTTCTCGCCGGATCTTCGCCAGGTCCAAACTCGCCTGGTCCGTGATCGCGCCGTCCTCGGCGATCGCGGCGCCGATCGTCCCCTCGAGCTCCGCAAACACCGACACCCCGTCGGCCTGCTCGGCGAGCCCCGGCGCCTCGGCGGCGTGGGCCACGAGGAACCCTTTGAGGGCCCGGCCCACCGCAAGGGTATCGCGGACGTCAAGCAGTTCGAGCGCCGCGAGCGCCCCGCCGATCTCCGTGCGATGCACCGCGGCGCGGATGTCGCGGATGCCGCGCACGGGCAGGCCTCCCGCGCCGTCGGCGAGCGTCCGCGCCTCGGTGGTCAGCCGCTGCCGTCGCGCCGCTTCGTCGAGCCACGGCGACGGCTCGAGCGCCACCGCCCGCTCGCGACCCATGGCGGAGACGCACAGCGCGGCGAGACGCTCCCGGACCGCGGGGAACCCCAAGACGCGCAGCGCGCGCGGGGTCACGCCCGCACCTCCGCGCCGGCCTGTCCCCGTCCGGGGGCGGGCCGCGCCGCGCCGCCGGACGCGGGCGGGTCGGCGAGCAGATCCAGGCAGACCGGCGCGACGTCGGTGATCGCATGGAGCCGCTCGGCCGCCAGGTCGCGCCGGGCTCCGACGAGCAGCGCCGGCACCGGATTCGTCGTGTGCGCGCGGGTGCGCGCGTCCTCCACGTTGCCGTGGTCGCTCGTCAGCAGGACGAGGGTTGTCGCGAGATCGGTGTGCGCGAGGACGGCGCCCACGAATCGGTCGAGCCGCTCGACGACCTCGACCGCGCCGTCGAGCCGGCCGTGTCCGGCCAAGTCGGTCTGGAAGAACTCGAAGATCGTGAACGCGTGGTCCCGTGCCAGCACCGCGAGATTGCGGCCCGCCGCCTCCGGCGTGATGAGCGGGACATCGGCCCCCAACTCACGCGCGCGGTCGTTCGTCAGATCCTGATACACGGCCCGCCCGGCCGCGAGATCGTCCACCGTCCGCAGGCGCACGCCGGCCTGCAGCGCGTGCCGCGTGATGGCCGCGTAACGGAGCCGCCGCGCCGCCACGGCTTCGAAGTACGCGGGGGTATACGCGTTGCCCAGGGCCACGGGCGCGCCGCGGCGCCGCAGGGTCCCCATGATCCCGTGCGTGTCGAGGAGGGCGGCGAGCGACGGCGTGGGATAGGCGGTGAGGTGCCGGCCGATGTGCGCCGGGGCGTTGCAGCCGGTCAGGAGCGCCGTCTGTCCGGTCGCGCTCTGGGGCAGCCCCGCCACTCCGAGGCACGCATCCAGCGGCTCGAGCCGCGCCGACGCCGTGCGGCGGGGCGCGTGATCCGCCAGCGGGCCGCCGAGCAACGCGCGCAATGTGGGGGTCGCCGCGCGCACGACGGGATTGACGGCCGGATCCGGCACACCGAGGCCGAGACCGTCGACGAAGAGAAACACGATGCGAAACCCATGCACGGTATCATCATACCGCAGCCCGCTCGGCGACGCCCGCGGGCCGCCCTCCCTCTGCCTCACCCTGTGGCCAGCTTGAACAACAGCCCGACCGCCGCCCCACCGAGAACGAGCCAGGCGGAATTGACCCGAAATCGAATCAGCGCGACCGCGGCCGCGAGGGCGAGAGCGGCCGTGAGCGGATCGACAATGCTGGTCAGGCCGAGCTGCCACGCCACCGCGGTCATGAGGCCGAGCGCCGCGGCGTTCGCCCCGTCCAAAAAGGCCGCCGTCCAGGGCGAGGCCCGCAGGCGTGGGACCAACGGATAGACGACCGCGACGAACACGAACGACGGAAGAAAAATGCCGACGGTCGCGACGACGGCGCCAACCCAGCCGCCGGTCAGATACCCGATGAAGGTGGCCGTCGTGAATACCGGACCGGGGGTGAACTGCCCGACCGCGATGGCGTCGAGGAGCTGGCGATCCGTGAGCCAGCCGAGCCGGTGGACGAAGTCGTCGCGCAAGAACGCCAGGAGGACGTATCCGCTGCCGTAGAGCGTGGCGCCGATCTTCACGAACGTAAGGAAGAGCGCGGCCAGGCTGAAACCCGCGATGGCGGCGGGTACCGCCGTCCCCGGCAGCAAGGGCAGGATCGGCGCGGCCAGCGGCGCCACCCCACCGGACGCCCGAGTACTGCGGCCGAATCGGGCGCGGTTCTCCACGAGCATGACGAAGAGCGCGAGGCCGAAGAGCGGGATCAGAGGGTTGACGCCGAGCAGATAGAGTCCGAGCGCCAGCACGACCACGACGCCGAGGCGCCAGGTCTTGACCGCGGTGCGGAGGAGTCCGTAGATGGCCTGCACGATCACCGCGATGATGACCGGCTTGATGCCGTAGAGGAGCGCGGTGACCTGCGGCGTCGTCCCGTACCGCACGTAGGCCCAGGCGAGCGCCAGCACGAGCAGCATGGCGGGGAGGATGAACAGCGTCCCCGCGAGCACGAGCCCGACGCGACCCGCGCGCGCGTATCCGAGGTAGATGGCCAGCTCGGTGGAGGTCGGCCCCGGGATCAGGTTGCTCGCCCCCAGCAGATCGAGGAACTGTTGCTCGGTCACCCACTTGCGCCGGGTGACCACCTCCTGCCGCATGAGCGCGATGTGCGCGGCGGGTCCCCCGAAGGCGATCCAGCCGAGCTTCAGGAACAGGCCGGCGACCTCGCGGACCGCGCCGCGCTCGGGCGTCCGCAGAGCGGCCCGACTCACCGACCCTTGACCATGTCGCCGGCCGTGGCTCATGCCGGCCGGCCGCGCTCGACCGGGTACCCCGCCGCCGCCCACGCCGGGAACCCGCCGTCGAGGGCGTGCGCCTCGCGCCCCTGTTCGCGGAGCAGTGCCGCGGCGCGGACGCTGCGCGCGGTGTCCCGGTGACGCATGTTGCAGTAGGTCACGTGCAGCCGGCGGCCGGGCAGTTCGCGGTACCGCGCGGCAAGCTCGTCGGCCGGGATGTGGCGCGCGCCGGGGAGGTGTCCCGCGACGTACTCCTCGTCGTCCCGAACGTCGATCACGACCGGCGTGCGTCGGGTCGCGCGGGCGGTCAGGCGCGCGCGCAGGATGTCCGGCCGTATGAGCGCCGGGGGCCGCTCCCCCGCGCCGTGGATCACCGGCCCCCGGCGGGCCGGCCTGCGGATCTCGAGCATGTCGCCGACCAACCCTTGGATCTTCGACCGGGCGTCCGCGAGGGTGCGGGCGCCGGCCGGCGTGAGGACGTAGTACTTGCGCACCCGTCCTCCCACGATCCGGTTCTCGCGGGCCAAGAGGCCCTGGTCTTCCAACCCGTGCAGCAGCGGGTAAAGTGTGCCGGGACCGAGCGCGTACCCGCGCCGTTGCAACTCTTCGAGCAAGACCAACCCGTAGACCGGTCCCTCCGCCGCGCGGCGCAGGACGTAAATTCTCGCGAACCCGCGGAGGACGTCGCCGACGACCGTCACGCCGCGCCCCGGCGGGCGGGCTGGAACAGCTCGATCGGGTTGCCGGACGGATCCTCGAGCAGGATCTGCGATCCGCCCGGACCGGTGACGACATCGTTTCGGAACCGCACACCGGCGGCGCGCAGCCGTGCGACCTCGGCCGTGAGGTCCTCGACGACGAAATGAATCCGATTCCAGCCGCCCGGCTCGGGCCGCCGCCCGTCGGGCATCGGCCGTCCCGCGGAGCTGGTGGGACCGCTCAGCAGCAGCCGCAGATCGCCGCGGACGACGTCGGCGAACGCCGGCGCCGCATCCGAGAGCAGCGTGAAGCCGAAGTGGTTCGTGTAGAACGCGACCGACGCGTTCACATCGTGCACCATGTAGCGGACGTTCACGGTGGCCATAGCAGGGTCGCCTCGCTTATATCGATATTCGATATTGCATTTCGATACTACCGCCGGAGGGCCGACGCTGTCAAGCGGACACGCCACCGGCGGCCGGAGCCGCGGGAGGCGCGCGCGGGCTGGACGCAGATATCTCGGCGGAGCACGGCGAATCGGACATGGCACGACGGAGGTGACGAGCGAGCGTGCGATACGGTGTCGCGCTGCCGAACGGTGGTCCCGACCTCTCGACCCTGGCCGACCTGGCCACGGCCGCCGAAGCCTCCGGATGGGACGGAGTGTTCGTCGAAGACTACATCGTCTATCAGGGCCAGTGGCAGACGCCGGCCTACGATCCATGGGTGCTGCTCGCGGCCATGGCCGGGCGCACCCGACAGATCCGGCTCGGGACGATGGTCACTCCGCTCGCGCGGCGCCGGCCCTGGAAGGTCGCCCGGGAGGCGGTGACGCTCGACCACCTCTCCGGCGGCCGGCTGATCCTCGGCGCTGGCGCGGGCGATCCCGCCGATCCCACGTTCGAACGGTTTGGGGAGGAGACAAGCGCGCGGCGACGCGCCCAGATGCTCGATGAAGCACTCGAGGTGCTGGCGGGAGCCTGGAGCGGCGAAGCGTTCACCTACACCGGCCGCTACTTTCACGTGCGGGACGCGACGCTCATCCCTCGGCCGCTGCAGCAGCCGCGCATTCCGATCTGGATCGGCGGGCAATGGCCGCGCCGTGGTCCGGCCAAGCGGATGCTGCGCTGGGACGGATGTTGCCCCTACAAGACCGGCCCCGGCGAGCCATGGGAGGATCTGCGCGCGGAGGACGTGAGCGCCATTCGCGCCGCCGCCGGCGCGTTTCCGCGATCCCGCCCCTTCGAGATTTCCGTCGGCGGGAGGCGCCGGCGGCCCGACTGGGACGCGGAGCGGGCGCACATTCAGACGGTGGCGCACTTCGGGGCGACATGGTGGACGGAGTACGTCCCGCCAAGTGACGCCGCGACGATGCGCGCAGCCGTCGAACTCGGGCCGCTGCGCGTTCCGGAGCGCTATTAAGTGGACGATTCCAACGCCCAGCAAACGGTCGCGAAACGGTGCGAATGCCATCTTGTTGCTGACACCAGGCCGGGATTAATTGGGGGTCTTATTGTGATCGTCCAGGAGGTCCACACCTACTGCGCCATGTGTGTGTCCCGATGCGGTGTCGTGGCAGCCGTCGAGGACGGCATCTTGAAGAAGGTGAACGCGGATCCCGGGTTGGGATGAGGCGCTGGCCCTGGCGGCCTCCCGCCTCTTGGACATCAAAGCCCAGTACGGGCCCGAAGCAGTGATTTTCTCACGTGCGACCCCGGCAGGAAGCGCGATCGGGGAAATCGATGGTTGGGTTCACCGTCGCCAATGCCTTCGGCAGCCCCAATGTTATGACCACCACCCATATCTGCACCTGGAATCGGTTCTGGGGCGCGAAACATACCTACGGGGTGCCGACCCCTTCCCCGGACTACGATCACGCTCAGTGCATGCTCCTCTGGGGCAACAACCCCGAGGCTTCGGAACCCGCCGCGGCGGTGCGAATCAGCCTGGCGAGAGCACGGGGTGCCAAGCTGATCGTCATCGACCCACGCAAGCATACCCTGGCCCAGAAGGCGGATCTCTGGCTGCGGGTCCGGCCCGGCACCGATGGCGTGCTCGCCATGGGCATATAAGCGGCTGATACTTTAGCCGGAATTTCCACTTTAGTCTACATCGCCTTTGTCGCCGGGGTGGCCACGTGCCAGGTGCCGTTCTTCGGGCCCGTCTTCCCGTCGCCGCCCACGTCGCCCGGCTTCGTGTCGGGCGCATACCGATACAGCGGGTGGCCGTTATAGGCAACTTGAGAGCCGTTCGCCGTGGTCATGACGTCGAGTTTCCCCGGCAGCGAGGAGGGACCCGTGGGCGTGCCGTTGCTGAGCAGCGGCGGCCACACCGACGCGCAACCTCCGGTGCACGCGGTCGACGTCGCCGTATCGGAGGTGAGATAGTAGAGCGTCATTCCCTTCGCGTCGACGAGGATCTGCTGCGACTGCCCCATGACGGTGGCGTTGCCGACGTTCACCGTCATGGTCGCCGCCGCAAGACCGCGCGGAGAAGCGGTCCCCACACACGCCGTCAAAGCGAGCAGCACGCCGAAGGCAAAACGCCACCGTCTCACCGCCATAGGTCAGCCCCTCCTCTTGAATGCAACCGCTCACGGGTGACGTTAGTCACCGTCCTGTAACGTGCATATCCCGCTCAGCGCGTTTACGCATACGTTGCTCGACTAATTTTGGATAATTTTCTTTAGATACCGGTCCCGCGTGATCGCATCGCCGAGCTTCACGTTACTCGTCCCCAGATATTTCGCGAAATCCTTCACGCAATCCCGCAGGGCCGCCAGCATGGCTTCGTCCTTCTTGTCTACGCCGTTTTCCCACCACCAGTTCTTAATGATGAATACTTTGCTGGCGCGGTCGAAGCCGGGGTCCAGGCGGGCAACCAAGCGGTCACCATACAGCACCGGCAAGACGTAATAGCCATATTGGCGCTTCGCAGCCGGTACGTAGACTTCCCAGCTGTAGTAAAAATCAAAGACTTTCTCGACCAGATTACGATCCCACATCAGGTTATCCAGCGGGGCTATCAAGGCAGCTCCCTGTTTGCCCCGGGAGGCTTTCGCGGCGGTCTGCAGCGCGGGCGCGTCACCGCGGCGCACGTAGAATTTCTCGCCCGGTACACCCTCGATACCTATGCCGACCAATTGGCCTTTTTCCACCAGGCGCGCCAGGGCGGCCCGGATCTGCCCGCCTCGCCAGCCGATGATTCCGCCCCACTTGCCCCGGACCTGCGGGTGAATGAGACCAGGGCCGCCTGCACGGCGGAACACGTGCCATTCCAAATAATCCTCCTGGGACGCGTGCGGATTGCGGGCTTCGTGCAGCTTGGACGGCAGCACGCGCCGGCTTAGTTCGAAATAACGCCGTGTGCCGACGCGATGATGCACTACCGTTTCACCGCTATAAAGAAGAATATCCATGGTGATGCGCACAGCCCGGACGGTGTCGGCCAGCCACCAGTCGATGCGCGTGTCGTCCATGAGGTCCAGCGACGAAAGCGGGCCGCGCCGCTCGATCTCGCCGCGCACCCAGTCCACCAGTTTGGCGGCGGCAGCGGTCTGCTCGCTTTCCATGTACTCCTTCGGCAGGTGCTCACGATGGTGGGCGAAATACGGCCAGTCTTCCACCGGATAGATGGACATCTGTTTGTCGAAACCGTCCAACAACTTGCGGTCCTCATAGAGCAGAGCGTCGAGCATGGCGGGCCTGTAGCCACGCACTCGAGATTGCAGCACAAGGTGGGGGTTCTGGCCTACGACGTCGATAGGGTCGTATTGGATGCAGTTCACATGCCGGATATAGTCGAGCACGCCCTGTTTCCCCGGCAATTGTCGCGGCGGAAGCAGGCGAAGATAGGTTAGCACGAAACGGCGCGCCTGGGATTTGCTGATGGAGAGTTCAGCGGGTGGCATTTTTGGGGCTGCAGCCGCATCATTCATAGGGTCGCTCCGCTGCGCCGCTGCGGGGTTGAGTGAGGCTCCCAATCACGCACGTCACACCACTATCGACGGTGCTCACGACATAACGATATGCCGGGCCAACGACGGCGTATGTCCCGCCCAGAACGGCGAACACGCCGGATGCGAACCCGCTCATGAATTCAATTCGCCTGAGCATGCCATCCATATGCTGTTCAAGGTGTTTGCCGTGAACGCTCACGCGCCTCTTCCTCTGCTCGATGGAGGATGAGTTACGCCAGAAGGGATTGGAGGCGTGGCATGTGCCAGTCCGCTACCGGCTCACCGCAGTACGATAAACGGAAACCGCCGAGCACCTGAACCGCGAGGGATGGCCTTTCCAACGCTGCTACGCTCCTCCGCGCGGCCACGTACTTTGACGACCCGGAGATTTCACCCCTGCCGCGCCGCGGCGATCGCGCGATCTGCCGGGCGCATTTTGGCGCCCTGGGGAACCGCTCCTGCCGAGCGGGCGCGACAGGCACGAAGAGTCTGCATCCACGAAGCGCCACGGCGCCTCGGTGGCCACCGAGATCCCGATGCGCGGGGTCGCCGCGATCCGGCGCGGTCGCGACCCCCGCGTCAGATACAACGGCCCCCGTACCAGATCCGCGCGGTTGTGGGCGAGCGTTACGCCCATCGCTTCGGTGAGCCGGCCCGGCCCGCCGCCGATGAGACGCGGGACCCGGGTTCCGCGCCGCCGCGTCATCTCCTCGATGCCGCGAACCGGCTCGATGGCGCGCAGCAGCACGGCTCCGGCCGTCCCTTCCGGCGCCGTCACGATATTGAGGCACGCGTGGTTGCCGTAACTGAAGTACACGTAGGCCGTGCCGGGCGCTCCCCACATCACCTCGCTGCGCGGCGTGCGGCGGTAGGCGTGGCTGGCGGGATCGCGCGGTCCGAGGTACGCTTCCACCTCCACGAGCCGGCCGGCGAGCCGGCCGCGGGGCGTCTCGTGCACGAGGTAGCATCCGAGGAGATCGCGGGCGACTGCGAGCGTCGGGCGCGCAAAGAACGCCCGTTGAAGACGGCGGCCGGCCACCCGCACCTTCCGCCCGGCCCTACCGCCCCAGGAATTCCAGCAGCGTGGCGAGCGGCCACGCGTTGATGACCTGGGCCGCGTCCATCCAGCCGCGCCGGGCGACACCGACGCCGTAGGGCATGAATCCGAGGTGCGCCTTCTGATGGGCGTCGGTGCCGATCGCCACGAACACGCCGCGGTCGCGGGCCAGGCGCACGTGGACGTCGGGCAGATCGAGCCGGTCCGGCGACGCGTTGATCTCCAGCGCCGTCTCGGTGCGCCGGGCGGCCTCGATGACGGCTTCGATGTCGAGATCGTACGGGGGCCGTTCGCCGACCAGCCGCCCGGTGGGATGGCCCAGCACGTCGAGATGCGGGTGCTCGAGCGCGCGCACGATGCGGCGGGTCATTTCGTCGCGCGGCATTTTGAACCGGCTGTGCACGGACCCGATCACCACGTCCAGCTCCGCCAGGACCTCGTCGGGGTAATCGAGGGACCCGTCGCCCAGAATGTCCACCTCCGCGCCCATCAGCACGCGGGTGCCGGCCGTGTCGGACAGCCCGCGCACCGACGCCGCGTGCGCCCGCAGGTCGTCCACCGTCACGCCGCGCGCGAACTTGAGCGACTGGGAATGGTCGGTGATGCAGCAGTACGCGTAGCCGCGCGCCGCCGCGGCCCGGGCCATCACGCCGGCGGAATCGCGGCCGTCGCTCCACTCGGTGTGCATGTGCAGGTCGCCGCGGATGTCCCCGAGCGCGACGAGGGCCGGCAGCTCGCCGCGCCGCGCCGCCTCGATCTCGCCTTGGTTTTCCCGGATCTCCGGCGGGATCCAGGGCAGGCCGACCGCGCCGTACACGTCCTCTTCGGTCGCCCCGGCGAGCCGCCGCTCGGTGGCCACGTCGAAGACGCCGTACTCGTTGATCCGCAGCCCGCGGCGCACCGCCATCTCGCGGAGGCGCACGTTGTGCTCCTTGCTGCCGGTGAAGTACTGCAGCGCCGCGCCGTACGATCCCGGCTCGACGATGCGCACGTCGCACTGCACGGCCGTCCGTCCGAGCAGGATGCTCACACGGGTCGGACCCTTCGCGAGGACCTCCGCGACCTGGGGGAGCGCGACGAGCGCGGTCGTGACGGCCGCCGCGTCCGCCGTCGCGACCACGATGTCGATGTCGGCCACCGTGTCGCGCATGCGGCGCAGGCTCCCGGCCTCGCTCACGGCCTCGACGCCGGGGATCCGGCCGAGCGCGGCGGTCACCACGTCGACGAGCGGCCGCACCGCCGCCATGGCGTGCCGCGTGCCCTGCGTCCGGCGCCGCTCGATCCCCCGCAGGATGTTGGCCTCGGTGCGGGCCCCGAGACGCGGGAGCGTGCGCAGGCGGCCGTCGCGGCACGCCTGCGCGAGGGTGTCGATGTCCGTGACGCCCAATTCGCGGTACAGCAGCAGCGCCGTCTTGGGTCCGATCTCGGGAATGGTCATCAGCTCGGGCAGGCCGGCCGGGAGCTCGACCTGCAGCTCGCGATGATAGGCGATCTCGCCGGTCCGGAGGTATTCGTCGATCTTCTCGGCAAGGCCCGGGCCGACGCCGGCGATCTTCCGCAGTTCGCCCCGCCCGGCGATCGCGGCGACGTCTTCCCCGAGGCCTTCGATCGCCCGGGCGCCGCGGCGGTAGGCCGTGACGCGAAACGACGACTCCTGTTTGAGCTCGAGAAAGTCGGCGATCTCCGACAACAGACGCGCGAGATCGACGTTCCGGACGATCATCGAGGCGGGAGCGGCCGCCTCGAGCGGGCGCCGCGCCCGCGGCGTTGGGGCGCGCGCCCCCCCGTGGTGCTCAGAAGTCCGCGCCCCCCGGTCCCAGGCGCGGGACGTGCACCGGCAGCGCGGGCAGCAGCGCCGTCTGGACGCGCTCGCTGCCTGTCAGCAAATAGGGAGCCACCTGCGAGCGGTGGGCGTCCGAGGCGACAACGTGGCGAAACGGGGCGGCGAGCGCGAGCAGCAGCAGCGCCGCGGTCAGCACGAGCCCGCGCGCCACGCCGAGGACGCCGCCGAGCAGGCCGGATCCGGGAAACTTCGCCCGGGCGAAGATCCACCTGATCAGGATGCCGAGCGGGAAGTACAGCACCAGCCAGATCACGAGGAAGGCGACGAGCCCCTGCCACGACCGGGTGAGACCCGGGACCTGGCGGAGATATTCGGCACCCTTCGGGTAGACCGCGGCGGCCGCGAGGTACGTGGCGACGAGCCCGGCCAGATCGACGAGTCCCGCGAGTGCCCCGTACCGGACTCCGCGCAGAATCGAGACGAGCACGATTGCGAGCGTGACCCAATCGATCCAGTTGAGCGTGATGGTGCGGGGCACCCCGGCCCTCCCCCTCGGTGCGCCGCCTCGGGTCTATGCCCGCAACCGGCCGCCGGCCTGATTCTCAAGGGCTGTTCGAATCCGCGCCATGATTTCCTCCGCCTCGGGCGCAGTGAGCGTACGATCCGGGGCCCGGAACCGGAGGCGGTACCCGAGGTTGCGGTGGCCCGGCGGCACCGGCGGGCCCGCGTAGACGTCGAACAACTCCACCGCCTCGAGCAACGGTCCCGCCGTCTCGCGGATCAGCCGCTCGATCGCCGACGCGGCGAACGCCTCGGGCAGGACGACGGCGAGATCCCGCTCGACCTCGGGGTATCGCGGGAGTCCCCGGTACGTGCGGATGGAACCGGCCGCCGCGAGCACCATCTCGAGATCGACCTCCGCCAGGCACGCCCGGTGGGGGAGCCGCTCGCGCTCCACCACCTCGGGGTGCAGTTCTCCGAACCGCGCGAGGACGTGCCCGTCGAGGCTGAGCTCGCCGAAGCGTCCCGGATGCCACCACGCCGCGCCGTTCCACTGAAAGGCCGCCGGCGTTCCCGCCGCGACGCCGTAGCCGGCGACGCCGAGCTCCTCGAGCAACGCGTCCAGCATCGCCCGCAGATGGTAGAGGTCGGCGAGGACGCCGTCGGCGGCCACGTTCCAGCCCCACCGCCAGCGGCCCATCACCGCGATGCCCGCGGCGCGGCGCTCCTCCGGCCGTCCGCCGTTCGAGCGGCGCCACACGCGCCCGACCTCGAAGCAGTGCACGTCGTGCTGCCGCCGCGACGCGTTGAGGGCGAGCACGCGCAGCAGGCCCGGCAGCAACGACGTCCGCAGCGCCGCGTGCTCGGCGGTCAGCGGGTTCAAGAGACGCACCTGGTCGCCGTCGGGCGGGGCGGCGGACCCGGCCGGCACCAGCGTGAGCGTGAGCGCTTCGGTGAGCCCGGCGCGAATCAGCGCGCCGCGCACGCGACGCTCGGCGGCCACCGGCGCCGACACCGTCCCGGGCGCGGTGACGCCCCGCGGCAGCGTGAGCGGGACGCGATCGTACCCGTGGATCCGGATCACTTCTTCGATCAGGTCCTCCTCGCCCGCGAGGTCGGGCCGGTAGGTCGGCAGCCGAACCGTGAGGACCGCCGCGCCGGGCGTCACCTCGCATCCGAGGGCCCGCAGCGTGCGGATCATCTCGGCACGCGGCACCTCGATACCGAGCACGGTCGTGGCCCGGGACGGCCGGAACCGGATCGGCGCGCGCGGCCGCCGGCGCGCGAACACGTCGATCATGCCGGGCGCGGCGCGGCCTCGGGCCACCTCCGCCAGCAGCAGGCCGGCGCGGCGCTGCGCGAGGCCCGGCCCCGCGGGGTCGGCGCCGCGTTCGAACCGGGCCGATGCCTCGGTGCGGACCCCGAGCCGCCGGCTCGTCCGGCCGATCGTCGGCGGATCCCAGTACGCCGCCTCGAGCAGCACCGTCGCCGTCGCCGCGGCGATCTCGGTGTCCTGGCCGCCGATGATGCCGGCCAGCGAGACCGGGTGCGTGTCGTCGGCCACGACGAGCGCCTGCTCGTCGAGCGCCCGGGGCGTCCCATCGAGCGTGACGAGCGCTTCCCCGGGCCGCGCCCGCCGCACCGTGAGCCGGCCGCCGCTGATGCGCGCCAGGTCGAACGCGTGCATCGGCTGGCCCATCTCCAGCATCACGTAGTTCGTGATGTCGACCACGTTGTTGATCGGGCGCACCCCCGCCGCGTCGAGGCGCCGCCGCATCCACGCCGGGGACACCCCGACCTGCACGTCGTCGATCACGGTCGCCGTGAACCGGGGACACCCCTCCGGATCGTCCACGACGACGGAGACGCGCCGGCGGGCGTCCCGGCCGGCGCCGCCACCGCGCG
>DASYZR010000050.1 GCA_035945995.1 bacterium | reverse complement strand
TGGTCCGGTAGGGCAGGTACCCGCCGTCGCAGAAAGCGTCCGTGAGCTCGCGGTAGCAGGCCATCGCCCGCGGCATCTCGTCCGGCTGCTTGTGCAGCAGCATCATCACGTGGTGCTGGTCGCGCGAGGCGGCGATGAACTCCCCGATGTAATCGAAGCCGTGCTTCCAGAAGATCGGCCGCGCGATCTCCATGTGTTTGCGCGCCTCCTCGCCGAACAGCGGGACGACCGGCGCGACGAAGGCGTTCCCGCCCCCGCGCCAGGACAGGCGGCTGTACTCGACCATCGACGGCACGCCGGTCATGTTGCGGACCTTATGGTCCCAATACGGACTCTGGCGCGCGGCGTCGACGTCGAGCAGCGTCGCCTGCGGGAGATCGGCGGCCGCGCGCCGGCGCACGGCCTCGCTGAGTTCCTTGACCACCGGCGGCGATCCGTACAGGCAGCCGGCGATGTTCCACATGCTCAGCATCCGCGCGCGGGCGTGCTCCCGGATCCACTCCTCCGGCACCGGCCGCGTGCCGCCGGTGAGGTCCCAAGGATACTCGGCCTCGGCGGCCAGCGCGAGCAGGGCGTGGGCGACGACCACCGCGCTCGGGAGCAGGTGCGACACCTTGAGCGGCCGCAGGAAGTCCATGATCGCGACGATGTCGTCCTCACGGTCGCAGGTCATCAGAATGGGCTGGTAGGCCGGCGGCTCCGGCATCAGCCAGATGCCGAGCCGGGTCACGATACCGTAGTTGCTCGCGGTGAACAGGCCGTCGAGGTACGGTCCGTATCCCCACTTGAAGATGTGCCACGTGCGCGATCCCGGCAGCGCCCCGGATCCCGTGCGCAGCAGCCGGCCGTCGGGCAGCACGACCTCCATCCCGCACGAGAACAAGAAGTGCTCCCCGTAGGGCGTATAGCCGACGCCGCGTTCGACGGTGTTGCCGAGGGGCCCAGCCCCCGGCGCGGTCGCCGGGGGATCGAGCCACAACGGCAGGTTCTGGTCCCGCAGGTGCTTGTACAACTGGGCGTACGTGACACCGGGCTCGACGACCGCGTACGCGAGTTTCTCGTTGACTTCCAAGATCCGGTTCATCCGGCCGAGGTCGAGCACCACGTTGCCGGGCTCGACCGCCATCATGCGGCCGTAGGCGATGTTCTTGCCCGTGCTGACCGGCCACAGCGGGATGCGCAGGCGGTTGGCGATGCGCACCACCGCCTGCACCTCCGCCACCGAGCCCGGGCGCACGACCGCCGACGGCCAGATCGGGGGGACCATGATCACGTCATGCGCGTAGGGGACGAGTTCGGCCGGCGACAGCGAGACGTTGCGCTCTCCGACGATCGCCGTGAACTCGCGGACCGCCCGGGCGAACGTCTTCTCGTCGACGTTCTTCGGGCGCCGCGTCCGCCGGCCGTTCGTCTCGACCGCCACCGCATCACCATCCCGCGGGCGCGTGCGGGCCGTCCCACATGATGGAACGGCGTCCCTCACGCCGGAACTACCCCTTCGACTTACGCGAACGTCCGGCGAACCCCCTGCCTCGGCCGGACGGGTCTCGCCGGGGGCGAGACGCTCGCACGGTTTAGGCACCAGACAGCGGCAGCAGGGTTCCGGTCCGTTCGTCGCGTAGTTGTAGGCACGGAACTTCTGTTCGATGCAGCGAACCACCGGGGGGTCCCGACGCTTGCCACACCGCGCCGGCCCCGCTGGACTGCAGGGAGGGTGCCGTATTGTCCTCGCATACCGCTGTTGCTCTCGCCCCTCGCTCGGTGCCGGCCGTGGCGCGCGCGGCGGGCATCCTGCGCACGCTGGCCGGCCGGCGCGAGGCCACGCTGACGGATCTGGCGCGAACGGTCGGCATCTACAAGAGCACGGCGCACGCGATCCTGGGCACGCTGACCACCTTTGAACTCGTCGAGCGCGATCCGGAGACCCTCCGGTACCGACTCGGCCCGGCCCTCGTGCTGCTCGGACGCGCCGCCCAGGATCCCAACGAACTCGGCGTGCTGGCGCGGCCGCATTTGGTGCACCTGGGCCGGCTCAGTGCGGAGACCGTCGCTCTGCACGCCCGGGACGGCGACGGTTCGGTTATCGTCGCCAGCGAGGAGTCGCCGCAACGGCTGAAGGTGACGGCGCCGCCGGGCTTTCGGGTGCCGGCCTACGCCGGCGCCGTGGCCAAGGTGCTCGATGCCTTCGATCCCGCGCCCCGCCCGGTGCCGCCGGAGCTTCCGTCCTTCACCGCGCGATCGATCACGCGTCCGGACCGGTGGGGCCGCGAACTCGAGAAAGTGCGCCGCGCGGGCTTTGCGATCGACGACATGGAGTATCAAGACGGCATCCGGGCCATCTCGGTCCCGGTCTTCGCCGGACCGCCCGACCGCCGCGAGTTGATCGCCGCGTACTCGATCATCGCGGTGGCATCGCGCGTGTCCGCCGCGGCGCTGCGGCGGTGGCTGCCGGCGCTGCTCGCCTCCGCGCGGGGGCTCGCGGAGGGAGTGCGCCGGTCCGTCGAGGGCGCGGGGCAGGGGGCGGCCACATGAAAGTCGCGCTCGCGCTCCGCATCAACGGCGAGACGCGCGATCTGATCGCGCCGGTGCACAAGACACTCCTCGAAGTGCTCCGCGAAGATCTCGCGTTGACGGGCACCAAACACGGCTGCGAGCTGGGCGAGTGCGGCACGTGTACGGTGCTGGTCGACGGAGAACCGGTGCTGAGCTGTCTTGCCCTTCCCGTGGAGGTGCAGGACCGCGAGATCACCACGATCGAGGGCGTGGCGGCCGCGGGCGAACCGCACGCCCTGCAGACGGCGTTCGCCGAGCTCGGCGCCGCGCAGTGCGGGTACTGCACGCCCGGCATCCTGCTGGCCGCCAAGGCGCTGCTCGACCGCGATCCCGCGCCGTCGCGTGAGGATGCCGCGCGCTGGCTGGCCGGCAACCTCTGCCGCTGCACGGGCTATCTCAAGATTCTCGAGGCCGTCGATCTCGCCGCGGAGCGCCTCCGGGACGCACCGCCGGCCCGTCCGATGGGCGGCGCGGCATCTGCCGCCGCGAAGGCGCCGGTGCGCTGATGGCCGGTGAAGAGTTCCGCATCATCGGCCGGCCCTGGCGGCGCGTGGACGGGCCCGGCAAGGCGGCGGGCGAGACGGTCTACGCGGATGACCTGATGCTCCCGCGGATGCTCCACGGCCGGTTGCTGCGCAGCCATCTGCCGCACGCGCGGATCCGCCGGCTCGACGCCGGCCGCGCGCGCGCCGTCCCGGGGGTCATCGCCGTCATCACCGGCGCCGATCTGCCGGTGAAGTTCGGCATCATGCCGAGCAGCCAGGACGAGGAAGCCCTGTGCCGCGACACGGTCCGGTACGTCGGCGACCCCGTGGCCGCGGTGGCCGCCCTCGACGAAGAAACCGCCGAGCGGGCGTGCGGCGCGATCGAGATCGAGTACGAGCCGCTCACGCCCGTCATGTCCATCGAGGACGCGGCGGCGGAGACGGCGGTCCGGGTGCAGGAGTACGGCGACGGGCCCGGCCCCAACGTCCACAAGAACGTCTCGCTCGAGTTTGGCGACCTCGCGTCCGGCTTCGCCGCAGCCGAGCACGTGCGCGAGGACGTGTTTTTCTTTCAGGGCAACACGCATCTGCCGATGGAACAGCACAGCGCGGTCGCGCAGCGCGACGCCGGCGGCCGGCTGACGCTGTGGACGTCGTCGCAGACGCCGCACTACGTGCACCGGGCGCTGGGCAAGGTACTGGGGCTGCCGATGAGCGCGATCCGCGTGATCGCCACGCCGGTGGGCGGCGGCTTCGGCGGCAAGAGCGATCCCTTCAGCCACGAGATCTGCGCCGCCAAACTGGCGCTGGTCACCGGCCGGCCGGTGAAGATCACGCTGACCCGCGAGGAGGTGTTCTACGCGCACCGGGGCCGGCACCCCGTGCTGATGTGGATCCGGACCGGGGTCCGGCGCGACGGCCGGATCACCGCCTGCCACATTCGGACGTTTCTGGACGGCGGCGCGTACGGCTCGTACGGCATCGCGACGACCTACTACACCGGCGCGCTGCAGCCCGTCACCTACCGCATCCCGGCGTACAAGTTCGAGGGCGCGCGGTTTTGGACGAACAAGCCGCCGTGCGGGCCGAAGCGCGGCCACGGGACGCCGCAGCCGCGATTCGGCATCGAGATTCAGATGGACAAACTCGCCGAAGACCTCGGGATCGATCCGGCGACGATCCGGCTCGTCAACACGACCGCGCCGTTCACGCGTACGGTGAATCACCTGCGGATCACGAGCAACGGCCTCCGGGAGTGTCTCGAGCGCGTGGTCGCGGCGAGCGGATTCCGGGACAAGCACGGGCGCCTGCCGGCGGGCCGGGGCGTCGGGCTCGCGGTGAGCACGTACCTGAGCGGCGCCGGGCTGCCGATCTACTGGAACGACATGCCGCACAGCGAAGTGCAGCTGCGCGTCGACCGGGGCGGCGGCGTCACCGTGTACTGCGGCGCGATCGACATCGGGCAGGGCAGCGACTCGGTGCTCGCCGGGATCGTCGCGGAGGTGCTCGGCCTCGACCCGCCGGAGGTCAGTCTCGTCACCGCGGACACGGATCTCACGCCCATCGACCTCGGATCCTACAGCAGCCGCGTGACCTTCATGGCCGGCAACGCGGCGCTCGCGGCGGCAACCAAAGCGCGGGACCTTCTGTGCGCGGCGGTCTCGGAGCATCTCGAGGTCGACCGCGACGAGCTCGTCGTCGGGAACCACCGCGTGCACGCGGCCGGCGATCCCTCGCGCGGGGTCGCGTTCGCCGAGGCGGCCGCGCTGGCGGAAGCGATGTTCGGGACGCTGACCACCGTCGGCTCGTACCGGCCGCCGCGCCTGGCCGGGCCGTACAAAGGATCGGGCGTCGGCCCCTCGCCCGCCTACTCGTTTACGGCCGCGGTGGTGGAGGCCGGCGTCGACCGGGCGACCGGCGACGTGCGGGTGGAGCGCGTGTGGATTGCCCACGACATCGGCCGCGCGATCAACGAAACGCTGGTGATCGGTCAAATCGAGGGCAGCGTGTACATGGCGCTCGGCGAGGCGCTCATGGAAGAACAGACGTTCCGCCGGGGCCTCCACAAGATCCCGTCGATGCTCGAGTACAAGAGCCCGACGTTTCTCGAGATGCCGCCGGTCGAGACGATCCTCGTCGAGACCAACGACCCGGAAGGACCGTTCGGCGCGAAGGAGGCGGGCCAGGGACCGCTGCTGCCCGTCATCCCGGCGGTCGCCAACGCGGTGTACGACGCGGTGGGCGTGCGCATCGACGAGATCCCGATCTCGCCCGACAAGGTCCTCGCCGCCCTGGAGCAGCGGGCGAAGGGGGCGCCGGGGCGTGTCGGGCCGCGCGGGGTCCCGGCGTTCCCGTTTCGGGCGCCCATTGTCGTCGAGCCGCCGCCCGAGTGGGAGCGGCCGTGGCGGTCCGAGACCGCCATCGCCGGCGGCGCACAGGGGCCGGCTGCGCGGCTCCACACCGGGACGGACCTCGACGACGCCCGCGACGTTCGTCGTCGTATGCCGGAGTGCGCGACCGATCCAGACGCCGAGGGCGGAGAGGACCGCTGATGCTGCGCCTTCCGCCGTTCACGTACCTTGCGCCGCGCACGCTCGAAAAGGCGATCGGGTTCTTGGGCGAAACGGCCCCGAACGGCATGCCGGTCGCCGGCGGCACGGACCTCTACCCCAACATGAAGCGCCGGCAGTTCGAGCCCAAGACGCTTGTGGGACTACGCGGCATTCCTGAGCTGCGCCGCCTCGCCGGCGATCCCGGCCGCGGCATGACGGTGGGCGCGTGTGTCACGCTGACCCACCTTGCCGCCTCTCCCGGTGTCGCGACCGGATATCGCGCCCTCGCGCTCGCCGCCGGCGCAGTCAGCACGCCGCCGCTCCGCAACATGGGCACGATCGGCGGCAACCTCTGCCTCGATACGCGGTGCAACTACTACAACCAGACATATCACTGGCGCAAGTCGATCGGCTTTTGCATGAAGAAGGACGGCGACATCTGCCTGGTGGCGCCGGGCAGCCCGCGCTGTTGGGCGATTTCGTCCACCGACACCGCGCCCGCCGCGATCGCGCTCGGCGCGGAGTTCCGTCTCGCCGGGCCGGGCGGCGAGCGCACCGTCCCAGCCGCCGCGTTCTACCGCGACGACGGGATGCAGTATCTCGCCAAATCACCCGAGGAATTGCTCGTCGAGGTGATCCTGCCGCCCGCCGACGGATGGCGTTCCACATACTGGAAACTGCGGCGGCGCGGGTCGTTCGATTTCCCGATCCTCGGCGTCGCGGCCGCGCTCCGCTTCGATCCGGACGGCCGCATCGTCGAGGCGCGGATCGTGCTCGGCGGCGTCGCCTCGCGCCCCGTAGGAGCCCCGCAGGCGGCGGCGCTCCTGCGCGGGCAGCGTCCGGCCGAGGATCTGCTGGCGCAGGCCGCGCAGGCCGCGTCCCAGCCCTCGCGACCGCTCGACAACGCCGATTTGACGATCGGCTACCGCAAGAAGATGACGCGGGTGTACGTGGAGCGCGCGCTACGGGAACTGGCCGGGTTACCCTATGAGGGCGCGCCGGGCGGGGGAGGGCCGCACTGACCCTTAATACTCCGGCGGCGCATACACGTTGACCGTGACGAGCAGCCCATCGCCGGTGTTGCGGATCTCGTGGCGTTCGCCGGCTTCGATGAGCAGGAGGTGCCCCGCGTCGACGGCGACGGTGCGGCCGTCGACCGTCGCTTCTCCGTGTCCGGCGATGACGTAGAGCCACTGGTCCGATGTCGCGTGGACGTTGTCGTCCCCGCCGGTCGCCCGCCCGGGCTGGAGCACCATCGTGGCGGCCTGCGACCTCGGCGTGCCGGCCACCACCCGGAAAAACCCCGTGGCCGCGCTCGCGCGGACCGTTTTCACTGCCCGAAGGTCCAGCGCGTCACGCCCGCGGGAAATTGCTTCTCGGGCATGGCAAACACCACGCGCGGTCGCACCTCGAACACGGATCCCTCCAGTTCCCAGCCATACTTCGCCCGGTAGTCAACGGGTACCTGAGGCGGAATCTCCGAGTCGGGTAGCCTGCGCGCAACACCTTCCACAATCACCGCTTCCGCCGCATCTTCATTGCACACCACGCAGCGTGGGTTCGCCGCGAGATTCTGCCCCTTGCGACTCCCGGCGCCTGTGCTGCAATACCAGGCGCCGTTCACCCACACGCCCCACACCGGCATCGTGTGGGGTGCTCCATCGCGCCGCGCAGTCGTGAGCCAGTAATTGTGTGATCTCACGAGGCGCTCCCGCGCCCAGCCCCACGGTAACATTCCTTCCGATACCGGCGGCACACCGTAGCCGTCCATCTGCGGCCGGGACGCCTTCGGTTCGGCCTCCCGGGCACGGCCGGGGTCTTCCATCGTGCACCTCCGCGCGCGCGTCCGCCGACCGGCGGTGCCACCAGCGTAACAGACGGCCGCGCCGCCCGCCGCCTCGGGGGCGGGACACACGAGGCCCGTCCCTAGCGGGTGTAGAATGTGTGGCTCATGAGCACGGGACGTTCGGGAGAGCCGCCTCGGGGCGCCAACGTCGAGACGTTGCGCAAGGCCGATCTGCCCCCGCCGGGGCGCGCGACGCTCGCGCCGGAGCGCCTGCTGGAGCTCCTCTACTACATGCGCCTCCAGCGCGCGATCGAGGATCGCGGGATCAAGCTCTACTATCAAGGCCGGATCCCGGGCGCCTACTTTACCGGGTGGGGACATGAAGCGATCGCCGCCGGCGCGACCGCCGCGCTCGGTCCGGACGATCTGCTGGCTCCGATGCACCGCGACCTCGCGGCGTACCTCATGCGGGGGATCACGGCCGGCGAGGTCTTCGCGCAGTTCCTCGACCGGGAGGGCGGGCCGACGCGCGGACGGGACGGCAATATCCATATGGGCGATCCGCGGCGCGGCGTCCTGCCGTTCATCAGCCACATGGCCGCCTCGGTGCCGGTCGCCGCGGGCATGGCGCTCGCGTGCCGCCAGCGCGGCGAACCGCGGGTGGTGCTGACGTTCTTCGGCGACGGCGCGACGAGCACCGGCGCCTGGCACGAGGGGGTCAACTTCGCCGCGGTGTTCCGCCTGCCGCTCGTGCTTGTGCTCGAAAACAATCAATACGCGTACTCCACGCCGCTCGACCGGCAGACCGCGGCGCGGGCCTTCGTCGACAAGGCCGTCGGGTACGGCATCGCGGGCGTCGCCGTGGACGGCAACGATCTGCTTGCCGTCTACGGCGCGGCAAAAGAGGCGGTGGACCGGGCGCGGGAGGGGGGCGGTCCCACCCTCATCGAGTGCCGCACGATGCGCGTGCGCGGCCACAGCGAGGCCGACAAGTCTTCGTACGTGCCGAAGGCGCTGCTCGACGAATGGGCCGGCCGGGATCCGATCGTCCTGTTCGAGCAGCGGCTGCGCGGCGACGGCGTGCTGTCCGCGGAGGCCGATGAGGCGATGCGGGCGCGGATCGCCCGGGACGTCGAGGACGGGCTGGCGTGGGCCGAGACCAGCCCGGAGCCCGATCCCCGAACCGTCGCGGAGGGCGTGTACGCCGAGGAATGACGGCCGCGGAGGCGCCGGGGGAGCCGGCCCGGCGCGCGCACCCCGGCCGGGGGAGGGTGTGTGGCGCAGCTAACCTATTTGGAGGCGATTCGCGAGGGACTCCGTGACGAGATGCGGCGCGATCCCCGCGTCTTCGTCCTCGGCGAAGACGTCGGCGTGTACGGCGGCGCCTTCAAGATCACGGACGGATTTCTCGACGAGTTCGGTCCCTGGCGGGTCATCGACGCGCCGCTCGCCGAATCGGCGAACGTCGGCGCCGGGATAGGCGCGGCGGTGATGGGAATGCGGCCGGTCGTCGAGATGCAGTTCGCCGACTTCGTGACCGACGCGTTCACGCAGGTCGTCAACGTGGCGGCGAAATTTCACTGGCGGACCCGGACGCCGCTGCCGCTTGTGCTGCGCATGCCGTACGGCGGCGACGTCAAGGGCGGACCGTTTCACTCGCAATGCATGGAGGCGTGGTTTGCGCACACCCCGGGGCTTAAGATCGTCGCCCCCGCGTTCGCCGAGGACGCGAAGGGCCTCCTCGTCGCCGCGATCCGCGATCCCAACCCGGTGATGTACTTCGAGCACAAGCACCTGTACCGCTACCGGCGCGAGGAGGTGCCCGACGGCGAATTCGTCACGCCGATCGGACGGGCGCGCCTCGTCCGATCGGGCACGGCGCTCTCCGTGCTCTCGTACGGCTGGATGCTCCACAAGTGTGTGGAGGCGGTCGACCAGGTGGCGCCGGATGGGATCGCCGCCGAGGTGCTCGATCTTCGCACGCTCGCTCCGCTCGACCGCGAGGCGATTCTGGGCTCGGTCCGCAAGACCGGCAAGGCGCTCATCGTCCACGAGGCGGTCCGGACGGGCGGCATCGGCGGAGAACTCGCCGCCCTGATCGCGGAGGAGGCCTTCGATTCGCTTGACGGGCCGGTCCTCCGGCTTGCGAGTGAGGATGCGCCGGTGCCGCACAACCCCGGCCTCGAAGCGGCGTTTCAGCCGACGGTCGCCGAGATCGCCGACGCGATCCGCCGGCTGGCGGCCTACTGAGCCCGGCCGCTCAGACCGCCGCCCCCCCCGGCGAGGTACTCGGCGAGCTGGTCGAGACTCTGCGCCCATCCCTCGGGGGCTCCGCGCGTCGCCCACGACTCGAGCGCATAGCGTTGGTGGACGGTCAGCGTGGTCTTGCCCGCGCGTGAGGCCGGGATCAGCGTGCCGGGCGCGGCTCCTCCGCCTCGAGGATCTGTCCGCCGATCACGGTCAGCACCGGGACGAGCCGGCGCCGTCCGGTCATCGTGCGGCCCGTGACGTCCATGAACGGGAACGCGCCGGTCTGGTCGTCGAGCACGGTCACGTCGGCCGGTCCGCCCGGGCGCAGCGCGCCGAGATCGGTCCGGCCGATGGCCCGGGCCGGTGCCGTCGTCGCCGCGGCGATCACGCGCTCGAGCGGCATGCCGAGGCTCAGCAGCTTGGACATCGTGGTCGGCAGGTCGTAGGCCGGGCCGTCGATGCACAACGCGTGCACATCGCTGCTGATCACGTCGGGCAGGAAGCCCTGTGCGAGGCACGCCTCGGCGCTCTCGAACGAAAAGCTTCCCATGCCGTGGCCGATGTCGATCACGACGCCGCGCTCCCGGGCCTCCCACAACTCGGGGAGGATCCGGCCGGTGACGCCGGCCTGCTCCGCTTCAGAGGGGGGGTCGACGGTCGGCCCGTTGGGAAACGGCCGGAAGGCGTGGGTCAGGATGTCGCCGGCGCGCAGGAGCGGCAGCACCTCGCGGCGCGTTGGCGGCGGCATGTCGGTGTGTACCATCATGCGCACGCCGAGGGCCTCGGCGGCCGCGAGGGCCAGGTGCAGCGGCGCGAGCCCCCGCCCTTCACCCGCGACGAGGCCGAGGCGCACCTTGATCCCGAGCACGAGGTCGCGGTGCTCCGCGGCGACGCGCACGGCTTCGTGGACGTTGAGCAGGCGCAGGTCGATCGATTCTCCCACCATCACGCGGCGCGAGAACGCGAAGATGCCGGCAAAGCTGATGTTGAGGAACGGCAGAATCCGCGCGCGCGCGCGCTCGATCAGGTGGCGCCGGAAGCCGGGGAAGTTGCCGGCGCCGCTGCTTCCGGCATCGACGTGCGTCGTCACGCCGGACGCGGCGGACAGCGCGTCCGGATCCACGCCGAGCGACGTGCCGCCCCAATAGACATGGGTGTGCAGGTCGATCAATCCCGGCGTGACGAGCCGGCCGGACACATCGACGACGCGGCGCGCGCCGTCCCGGGGGAGTGACGGTCCCACGGCGGCAATACGCTCGCCCGCGACGGCCACGTCGGCGGTCAGACGGCGCATCTCGCCCTCCGCGTCGGGATCGATGACCGTGCCGCCCGTCAGCAGGAGATCGTAGTCCGGCATGATCCGCGCCCCTCTCCCGATCCCGTTATCCCGGGACCGGGCCTTCGGCCGCGCGACCGTCCGGCGGGCGGGCGGCCGCGGACGATGCCGCGCCGCGCTCCGCGAGGTACCGGCGCGAGAGTTTGACGTAGGCGGGGCCGGCGCGCGCGATCCACTCCGCCGCGACGCCCTCGAGCGGCTTGCGGACCTGGCACGGTGATCCGGCCGCCACGGTGCGCGGCGGGATTTTGGTCCCGTCGGTCACCACGCTGCCGGCGCCGACGACCGCTTCCGCGCCGACCACCGCCTCGTGCAGGATCACGGCGTTCATGCCGACGAGCGCGCCGTGTTCGATCGTGCAGCCCTCGAGCACGGCGCCGTGGCCGATCGTGACGCCGTCGCCGACGACCGTCGGGATCCGATCGGTCGTGTGCAGCACGGCGTTGTCCTGCACGCTGGTCCGCGCGCCGATCTCGATCCGGCCGACGTCGCCCCGCAGCACCGCGCCGAACCAGACGCTCGATTCCTCGCCGATCGTCACGTCGCCGATGATCGTCGCCGTGGGGGCGATGAACGCGCTCGGCGCGATGCGGGGCGTGCGGTCGCCGAAGGGCAGGATCATCGGGGCTCCTCCTCGGTCATCGAGACCCGGCACCGTACGGTGCTGCGGGCGTGCGGGGCTACGGGCCCGCTCGACTGCCGGTTCGTGACCGGCCCGCGCCCGGCCTGCGGCCCCCGGGGGGCGGAGGAGACGGCGTGAGGGTAGGCGAAAGCGACCGCGCGATGGAGCTCGCCCTGGATATCCCCGAGGCATTCAACGTCACGACGGCCTTCATCGACCATCATCTCGAGGAAGGCCGCGACCGGGCGGTGGCGATTCTCGCCGGCGACCGCCGGATCTCGTACGGGGATCTTGCGGCGCAGGTTGGCCGGGCCGGCAACGGCTTGCGCGGGCTGGGGGTGCGGCCCGAGGAGCGGGTGTTCCTGCTGGTCCTCGACGGTCCCGAGTTTGCCGCGCTGTTCTGGGGCGCGATTCGCCTGGGCGCGGTACCGGTCCCGACGAACACCGCGCTGCGGCCCCACGACTACGCGTACATGCTTCGCGACAGCCGCGCGCGCGTGCTGGCGGTGAGCGAGAGCCTGTTCCCGCTCGTCGAGCCCGTCCTCTCCGGCGCATCCGACCTCCGCCACGTCGTCGTCGTCGAGGACGGCGGGGCCGCGCCCGGGAGCGCGGCGGCCGTGGACCCGCCGGCCGGGGGCCGGTTCGCGCGGCACCGGTTCAGCGATCTGCTCGCGGCGGCCGAGCCCACGCTGGCGCCGGCGCCGACCCACCGCGACGAGCCGGCCTTCTGGCTGTGGAGCAGCGGCAGCACGGGCGCGCCGAAGGGGACGGTGCACCTGCACCACGACATGTTGTGGTGCGCCGAACTGTACGGGCGGGGCGTGCTCGGCATCGAACCTCGCGACGTCTGTCTGTCGATCGCCAAGCTGTACTTCGCCTACGGGCTCGGCAACGCGCTGTATTTCCCGATGCGGGTCGGCGCGGCGACCGTCCTGCACCCGGGGCGCTTCGATCCCGCCACGTATTTCGGCCTGATCGGGCGGTACCGGCCGACCCTGTTCTTCGGCGTGCCGACGGCCTACGCGGCGATGCTGGCCGCGGACGGTCCGTCCACACTCGACGGCGTGCGGCGGTGCGTGTCGGCGGGCGAACCCCTTCCGGCGGCGATCTTTGCGCGGTGGAAAGAGCGATTCGGGGTGGAGATCCTCGACGGCATCGGCTCGACCGAGGCGCTGCACATCTACATCAGCAACCGGCCGGGGCGCGTGCGCCCGGGCAGCAGCGGCGAGGTCGTGCCGGGGTATCGGGTCCGGATCGTGGACGAGGCCGGCGGCGATCTGCCGGCCGGCGACATCGGCGACCTGCTCGTGAGCGGCGACAGCATCGCGGCCTATTATTGGAACAAACACGCGCAGACCCGGCATGCCTTCGCCGGCGAATGGTTCCGCAGCGGCGACAAGTACTACCGGGACGACGACGGCTATTTCTGGTACTGCGGCCGCTCGGACGACATGCTGAAGGCCGGGGGACAGTGGGTCTCTCCCGCCGAGGTGGAAGCGACCCTGATCCAACACCCCGCGGTGCTCGAGTGCGGGGTCGTGGGATGCGCGGACACAGACGAGTTGGTGAAGCCGTTTGCGTTCGTCGTCCTCAAGACCGGCTACACCGGGTCGGAGGCGCTGGCGCGCGAGATCCAGGCATTCGTGCGCGACAAGATCGCCGCGTTCAAGTACCCGCGGTGGATCGAGTTCCTGCCGGAGCTGCCCAAGACCGCGACCGGGAAGATTCAGCGGTTTCGCCTGCGCGAGCGCCTGACCCGGTCCGCGACCTCGGCGCCGTCTTAGGCTGCCCCCGCGCAAAGCGCGGGGCCGTCCGGCGCGCGGCCGCCCAACTGGAGGGATCCTTAATGGGAGAGATGATCAGCCTGGAACGGGAGGGCGCCGTCGGAGTCATCTCGCTGCACCGGGCGCCGGCCAACGCCTACAACCCTCAGTTCGCGGAGGAATTCCGGACCGCCGTGGACGGCGCGCGCGACGACCCCGCGATTCGGACGGTCATCGTGAGGAGTACCCTGCCGAAGTTCTTCTCCGCGGGGGCGGACGTGAAGTGGTTCGCCTCGTCGAGCCTCGACGACAAAGTCATGTTCATCACGCACATGCACGAAGTGCTGCGCCGCGTCGAAACGACGTCCAAGGTCTTCATCGCCACGATCGGGGGGCACTGCCTCGGCGGCGGGATGGAGATCGCGCTCGCCTGCGACCTGCGGTTTGCCGCGGCGGGTACGTACGGGCTCGGCCAGCCGGAGATCACGCTCGGCATCATTCCCGGCAACGGCGGCACGCAGCGCCTGCCGCGTCTGATCGGCAAGAGCCGCGCCCTCGACCTCATGATCACCGGGCGGGCGGTCTCGCCGGACGAGGCGCTCGCCCTCGGCCTCGTCGACCGCGTGTTCCCCGGCGAGGACCTCTTTGCGAAGACCGCCGAGTACGCGGCCACACTGGCGCGCAGCGCCACGGTGGCGGTCGGGCTGATCAAGCTCGCGGTCAACCGGGGCCTCGAGATGGCGCTCGACGACGCGCTGGCCTACGAGCGGGAGGCCTTGTTCCGATCCTTCATCACCGAGGACGGCGTCGAAGGGGTGCGCGCGTTCTCGGAGAAGCGCCCGGCGGAATTCAAGGGCCGCTAGGGCCGCTAGGGCCGCAGGAACCGGTATTCCGCGACGTCGCAGACCGGCTCGTAGCCGATGCGGCGGTAGATCCGGTTGGACGTCGGGTTCGCGAGGTCGGTGAACAGCATGCAGAACCGCCGGCCGCGCGCGAGCATGAGGCGGCTCAGTTCGGCGACGCACGCGGTGCCGTACCCGCGATTGCGGTGTTCGGGCGGCGTATACACGGGACCAATCCGGATCCCGTGCCGGGTGGGGCCGGCGTAGCCCGCGAGGCAGCGCGGCCCGCCGTCGTGCCACAGCACCAGTCCCTCCGTCGGGCTTCCCAGGCGGCTGTCGACGACGCTCTCGGCTTCGTTCGGCGGCCGCCGGTCGTCGCCGAAGGCCTCCGCGGCGAACGCGGACAGCCACTCGAGAAGCAGCGCCCGCTCGGCCTCCTCCGCACGGCGGTGGTGGCCGCCGACCGCGGGGACCGGCCGTACCTCATCGAGACGGTGGATCCGCTCGCGCACGACAGGCCGCGCCGGCTCGCCGGTCAGACGCTCCCAAACCTCGACGAACTCCGCGGCGATGAGATCGGGACCGTGCACGCCGGGCGGGAGGGGGCGCACGGTTCGAACGTCTTCGGCGATGCAGCGCACGGCGTCGGCGGACGCCGTGTGCGAGAGCACGAGCCGCCAGGGCGGGGTCATCATCGCGGCCGCGGCGATCTCGCCGCCGTGCACGGCGGTCGCAAGATAGACGCCGGCGGCGGCGCCCGGGCCCGCTCCGCGCCCCGCGCGGACGCCCCGCGCGGCGAGCCGGGCCGGGATCCCGAGCAGCAGGTTGTGGCCCGCTTCGTCCCGGAGGAGAAACGGCTCGGCGGCATCGAGAAACGCCTGCGGCGTGCCGTAGCGGACGGCGTTCACGACCGCGCGGCTCCGTTGCCGCGGGCGCGCGCCGCGCCCCGGCGCAGCCCGTCCTCCAGGTCCAACGCGCGGGCCACGAACCGGCCCGCCCGCGGCGCGAGCATGGCGTGGGTGCGGCGGAACAGCGCGGCGGCGTCGCGGTCCGGCCGGCGCCGGGGCAAGAGATCGTCCGGAAGGCCCGGATCGACGAACAGAAACTTGCGGTACTCGTGCACGAGCGCGATCTGCTCGGCGAAGCACGCCGCGTCCGAGATCGTTCCGCGTCGAAGCCGGCGGCGGAGCGCGGCCGCCCGCGGCCGCATGAGCCTGACAAACCGGCGGTACCGGGCGGCGATGGCCGCGAGGTCCCAGCACCGCTCGGCCAGCGCGCGGTCGTCGGCCGGCCCGAGATGGGTCGCCTCGAACAGGGCGACGCCGCCGTCGAGGCCGCGCGCGTCGCTCAACTGGCGCAGCACGGTCCCCAGGTCGCGCGTCGTGACCCAGGTGCTGCGGGAGAGCGGCCCGAGCCCCAGCCAGACGAGCTCGCGCCGCAGCCGGTCGCGGACGGCCCGCCGCCCCTCGGGAATGGTGTAGGTGAAAACGCGCCACCGGCCGTCCCAGGGCTCGGCCGCCGCCCGGTAGACCCGCCGCACGCCCTGCTCGAGGCGCAGGGCGCCCGAGGCCGTGAGCGCGTAGAACGCCCGCCGGCCGGTGTGCCGGTGATGCAGCCATCCCCGCTGTGTCATCCGCGAGAGGGCCGCGCGGACCGCGCGCGGCGACAGCCCGAGCGGGGCCATGAGCCGGATCAGGGCGGACGCGCCGACTTCGTTCCTGCGGGAACGGACGGCGTCGCCCCAGACGGTCACGAGGAGCGAGCGGGCGCTCGCGCGCCGGGTCATTGTGGTATAATGAGTATACACGCAAATGACGTCGTTCGTGTAAAAAACGTGGCATTTCTGCGCAGGCGTCCTCGACGAGGGGCACGCCGGCGCGCCACCCGGGAGGTCGGGCGATGGCCACGCCGGCCGACGATCAGGTCGTCGAGCGCATCCAGCAGGGGCACATCATCGAGAGTCCCGCGGAGATGAGCGACGACTACCGGCGCACGCTCATCCACATCCTCACCGTGTCCGCCGACACGGAGATGATCAGCGCGCCCAGCTACTACACCGCGGCCAAGAACTCGCCGTCGATGAACAACCTCATCTCGGCGCTCGCCATCATCCAGGACGAGTTGAGCCACGCCCACATCGGGTACCGGATTCTGCAGGATCTGGGCGTGGACACCGAGGCCTTGATCTACGACCGCGCGCCGACGTCCTTCAAGCACCCCTACGCGTTCGACGTGCCGCTGCGCTCGTGGGTCGAACTCATCGTCGCGAACGCGTTCTACGATCGCGCGGGGTTCGTGCTGCTCGGCGACGTCTACCGGAACTGCAGTTACGGACCGTGGCGGCGCGCGCTCGCCAAGGTGGACAAGGAGGAAAATTTCCACCTGCGCCACGGCGAAAACGGCATGCGGCGGCTCGCCGGGGGCGGCGCGCGCGGCGAGGTGCAGCGGGCGATCGACTGGATGTTTCCCATGACCGTCGAGTGGTTCGGGCTGCCGGACACGTTGAAGACGCACGGCAAGCAGATCGCCTACAAGCTCAAGGGCAGCACCAACGACCAGCTGCGCCAGCAATGGCTGCGCACCGCGGTGCCGCTGTGCGAGAGTCTCGGCTTCGTGGTACCCGCGCACCACGACACCCCGTCGGACACATACGTGCTTGATTACCCGCTGCCGGTGGACTTCGACGAGGAGGAGCGCCGGTGGCTCATGGACCGGCCGATCACGTGGGACCAGGTCCTGGTCCGGTGGAAGCGGCGCGGGCCGGGCAACGCGATGTTCATCGAGATGCTGCAGCGCGGCCGTCGGGAGATGCGCATGCTGGCGGGCACCCACTGATGATCGTCACGGAGGCGCAGGTCATGACGGCGCTGCGCGACGTCGCCGACCCCGAGTGGCCGGTCAGCATCGTCGACATGGGCCTCGTCTGCGGCATTGCGATCGCGGACGGCGTCGTCCGGGTGACGCTCACCTTCACGTCGACAGCCTGCCCGTGCATGGACATGATCCGGGACGACATCCGGGGCCGTCTCCGCCGGCTGCCCGGCGTGCGCGACGTCGTGTTCGCGACGACGTGGGATCCCGTGTGGACGAAGGAGCGGCTCAGCGACGCGGCCCGCGCGCAGTTCCGGCGCTGGGGCGTCGCGGTCTAGGCTCAGGCCGGAAGGAGCCACGATGCAGCCCATCGGCGAAGAGCCCGTCTACGAGGTGTTTGCGCGGCGGGTGGAGGGCGAGCCCCTCCGCCACGTCGGGTCCATCGCGGCGCCCGGCGACGCGCTGGCCCGCGTCTACGCGCGCAGCATCTACGACGAGGAGTCCTGGCTCGAAATGTACGTCGTCCCCCGCCGCGCGATCATCGCCGTAGAGGACGTCCGCGGCGAGGCGGTCGACGCGCATGCCTGAGCTCCTCGACCGGCCCTCGGCGCTGCCGGCGGCGTCCGTCGCGCCGCTCGTCGGCCTGGTGGTCGCGCTCGCCGATAACAAGCACGCCCTCGGCCTCCGGTACGCGGAGTGGTGCAGCAGCGGCCCCACCATCGAAGCCGGCGTGGCGGCCACCGCGATGGCCCAGGACGAGCTCGGCCATGCCCGGGTCCTGTACGGCCTGCTCGAGGAACTGCCGGGCGCGCCGCGGCGATCCGAGCACGAATGGTCCGCCGCCGATGCGCGGACGGTCGAGTGTGTGAACGCGGCGTTTCCCAGCTGGCCGCACTTGATCGTCGCCAACCTGACGCTCGATCGCGCGCTGGCGCTGGTGCTGGACACCGCCCTCGACTCCCGGTACCTTCCGCTCCGCCAGCGGGCCCGAAAGATCATCGAAGAAGAGCGTTACCACGCGATCCACGGCCAGAGCTGGCTCGGGCAGCTCGCCGCCGAGGGTCCCGACGTCCGCGCGCGCCTCGCGGCCGCGCTCCGCGACGTGTGGGACGATGTCCTCTGCTGGTTCGGGCCGAAGGACGGGGGCGCGCTGCGCCCGCTCGTCGAGGCGGGCGTGCTCACCGGCGCGGGCGAGGAGGTCCGCGCCCGCTTCCTCGGCTATCTCGGACCGGTCCTGGCGGCCGCGGGGGTCGAGGCGGCGCTTGGCCGGGCGGGCGAGGGCTGGGCGCCGGCCGCGCCGCTGCCGTGGGATCGATGGGACGAACACGTGCGGAGGATGCGCCGGTGACCGGGGACGCCGCGGGGCCCGCCATGCCGGCGTGTCCCTTCTGCGGATCGGGCGAGACGGAACTGCTGAGCCTCTTCGGCTCGTCGGCACTCACGTCGCAGTACTACTGCCGCGGCTGCCGCAGCGCGTTCGAGCAGGTGAAGTGGGGCACCGAGCCGCCGGCCGCCGTCCCCCCGCCTCCGCCCCCCCGGCCTGCCCCCGCCCCCCGGCGGGGGCGGGGGTGAGCCGACGTTTCGAGGGGGTTTCGCACCGTGCCGAAAGTCATGCCGCTTCGCGAGGCGGTCGCGCGCCATGTGCCCGACGGCGCGATCATCGCCATGGGCACCGGCCTCGAATCGTGCATTCCGTTCGCGGCCGGGCACGAGCTCATCCGGCAGGGCCGGCGTGAGCTGACGCTCGTCGGACCGATTTCGGACATTCTCTTCGACCAGTTGATCGGGGCCGGCTGTGTCGCGCGCGTCATCGCGGCCTGGGTGGGGAACGTCGGCGCCGGGATCGCCTACAACTTCCGGCGCGCCGTCGAGGAGGGCGTGCCGGGGCCGCTCGCGGTCGAAGACCACACCAACATGACGGTCGCCCTGGCGCTCGACGCGGCCGCCCGCGGCGTGCCCTACCTGCCGTCGCGGACCGCGCTGGGCAGCGACATTCTGCGCGGCCACCGCCGCCTCAGGGAGATCACCTGTCCATTCACGGGCGATCGCCTGCTGGGCGTGGGCGCCCTCGAACTCGATCTTGCGATTCTGCACGTCCAGCGGTGCGACGCCGACGGCAACGCACACCTGTGGGGCAACCTCGGCGTGACCCTCGAGGCGGCGCGGGCGGCGCGCCGCGTTCTGCTCACCTGCGAGGAACTGGTCGAGGCGGCCGTCATCCGCAGTGATCCCAACCGGACGCTCATCCCCGGCTTTCTCGTGAGCGCGGTCTCGGTCGTGCCGTGCGGATCGCATCCTTCGCCCGCGCAGGGGTACGTGAACCGCGACGACCGGTTTTACGACGAGTATCACGCCGAGACGCGCACGCGCGAGGGGTTCCTTGGGTGGCTCGAGCGCATGGTGACCGGCGTGCGGGACCACGACGCGTACCTCGCGCGGCTCGGCGCATCGCGCGTCGAGGGGCTGCGTCCGCGGACGGCGCGCCTCGCGGCACCGGTGAACTACGGTCTCTGACATGCGCGCCCGCAAGACGGGCCATCCGGCCGCGTCCCGGGTCACGCCGACGGCGCGGCAGGTCATGGTCGTGGCGGCGGCCCGGGAGATTCGCGACGGCGAAGTCGTCTTCGTGGGGATGCGCCTGCCGCTGCTCGGGTTCGCGCTGGCCAAGGCCACACACGCCCCCCGCGCCGTCGGCCTGTTCGAGAACGGGGTCGTCCGCGATACCCCCCCGGCGGGGGCCCTCATCACGATGGGCGATCCACCCAACATCGTGGGGGCGGTGATGTGCACGACGCTGCTCGAGGTGATGGGGCACCTCGCGCGCGGGCGCGTGGACGTCGGCTTCCTCGGCGGCGCCCAGGTGGACCGGTTCGGCAACCTCAATACGACCTGGGTCGAGGAGCGCGGCCGGCGTGTGCGCCTGCCGGGGAGCGGCGGCGCGGCCGATATCGCCGCGCTCTCGCGCCGCACGGTCGTGATCATGCAGCACGAACGCCGGCGGTTTCCGGAGCGCGTCGGGTACCTCACGTCACCCGGGTACGGCGGCGGCGGGGGGTGGCGCGAAGAGGTGGGGCTCGCCCGCGGCGGTCCGGCCAGGGTGATCACGAGTCTCGCCGTGCTGGGGTTCGCCTCCGGGTCGCACGAAATGGTCCTGGAAAGCGTGCATCCCGGTGTGACCGTTGAGGACGTGCGGGCGCAGACGGGCTGGGATCTCGCGGTGGCGCCCCGCCTCGAAACGACGCCGGCGCCGACCGCGGAGGAACTGGCGGTTCTGCGGCGGTTCGATCCGGCCGGGACGTGGACGGGATAACGGGTAGAGGAGGGACGGGAATGCCTGACGCAACGGCGCAGCAGGTGACGACCTACCGCAACTTCATCGCGGGAGAATGGCGGGATTCGGAGGGCGGACTCTTCGAGGTGCGCAGCCCCGCCAACGGAGAACTGCTCTATCGCGCCCAGCGCTCGGCCGTGGACGACGCCCACGCCGCGGTGCGGGCGGCGCGCGCGGCGTTCGAGACCACCGAGTGGCGCGAGGACCCGAACGCGAGGACCGCGGCGCTGTTCAAGTTCTCGGACGCCGTCCGCGGGCGGCATCAGGAGCTGGCGACGCTGCTGACCCGCGAAAGCGGCAAGCCCTTCCCGATCAGCCGGGGCGAGGCGCTGCGTCTTGGGGAGACGACCAGTTACTACGCCGGGCTGACGCGCTGGATCTTCGGCCGCTCCCAGGTGCCGCAGCCGAACAGCATCAGCATGATCATGCGCGAGCCGGTGGGCGTGGTGACGATCATCGTGCCGTGGAACGCGCCGCTGGCGCTGCTGGCGCGCGCGATCGCCCCCGCGCTGGCGGCCGGCAACGCGGTGGTCGTCAAGCCGGCCAGCTACACGGCCGGCTCGACCGTCGAGCTCGGCCGGATCATCGAAGGGATCGACGAATTTCCGAAGGGCATCGTCAACATCATCACCGGCCCGGGCGACCCGGTCGGCGCCGAGCTGGCCCGGCACGACGACGTGGACATGGTGTCGTTCACCGGCGACACGTCCACCGGCCGCGAGATCATGCGCCTCGCCGCCGGCAACCTGAAGAAGGTGTCGCTGGAACTCGGCGGCAAGTCGCCGACCATCGTGTTCGCGGACGCCAACTTCGAGCGGGCGATCCGCGGGGCGATCAACGCGGCGTCGTTTTACAACGCCGGACAGATCTGCATCGCGGGCACGCGCGTGCTGGTCGAAGAGAGCGTGCACGAGCAGTTCGTGAGCCGGATCCAGGAGATGGTCCCCAAGATGAAGGTCGGGCCCGGCTGGGAGAAGGGCGTCGAGGTCGGCCCGGTGATCTCGGCCTCACAGCTCGAGAAGATCACAGGGTACATCGAGCTCGGCAAGAAGGAAGCGCGGCTGCTGGTGGGCGGGCACCGGCTCACCGACGGCGACCTGGCGAAGGGCTATTTCGTCGCCCCGACGGTCTTCGACGAGATGTCGCCGGACGCGCGCATTGCCCAGGAAGAGATCTTCGGGCCGGTCATGGGCATCACGACGTTCAAGGATCTGGACGACGCGATCCGGATCGCGAACAACACCCGCTACGGGCTCGTCGCCGCCGTCTGGACCCGCGATATCAACAAGGCGCTCCGGATCGCCACACGCGTCCGGGCCGGGTCGGTCTGGGTGAACACCTTCGGCAAGATGTACCAGTCCACCGAGATGGGCGGCTTCAAGCAGTCCGGGGTAGGACGGCAGTACGGGCTCGAGGGGCTGTTCGAGTACACGGAGCTGAAGCACGTGAACATCCAGATCGAGAAGTAGGCCGCTGCGCGTCACGGCGGCGGTCCCCGGGGGCCGCCGCCGTTTGCCGCGTAAAGAAACGGTAAAGAATGACCGGGGTCAATTGCGTGGCGGCGGCCCGTCACACTCGCCGCGGGCCGCTCGGCCCTGCGTTGGACCCACGCTGCGATTAGGACATTATTTGTGCAGGTCTCAGTAAAGGGCTTCCAGTTGGCGAATCGTGGATCTCGCCGATGCCGCATCGGCCCTGCCGCGCGGGATGCGTCTGAGCAACGCCGGCACGGCCTCACGGATGCCGATCGGGAGCGCCGCGATCATCGCGACCAGCATGGCCGCACCGAGCCGGTCGATACCGGCGGATCCTCCTTGCCCAAGAACTCGATCGCGCCGACCGTCCCCAGGGGCAGCCGGTCGATGGCTTCGTAGAAGATCGCAATCCACGCCTCGCCCGTTCCGCTTCGACGCCTGCCGCTGCCGGGTGACTAACCGGAGATCTCCAACCGGCTCCGTCGATTCGGTCAGTAGGGTGCCTCAATCGGTTGTTACGATGTTGACTGCTGCAGTACCCAGCCGTTTCCATCGGGATCAGAAAATGTGGCTTCGCGTGCCCACGGCTGATCCTTGACTGCGGAAATCTCAAGCCCGCGTTTCTTGAGTTCAGCGTGTGCCTTGCCGATATCGTGGGTGGTAAGCACAAGACCTTGCACGCCGCCGGGTTCCATTTGTGGAAACCACGTGACCAGTACGATCTCTGTTTCAACTCCTGGCAAGGCCAATCGAATCCACAGGGTATCTGGCGTTCCGAATGGCATCTCTTGGACCACTTTACAGCCCAGGACGTTTGTATAAAACGACTTCGCTACTTGCTGATCCCTTACGGGAATTGATATCAAGGCAATTTTGTCGAACATGCTTCGCTCCCCCCTTTCGTCACACTGGGAAATAGCACATTATCTGTTCCTGAACGCCTTCAGGCCGGACGGCGGCGGCGCCGGTAGAGCTTCCGGGTGAGGAAGATCTGGCCGATGTGATAGGCGTCGTGGGCCGCTTCCCCGAGGAGCAGCTGCGTCGCCGAGTAGCGCGGTCCGCCCCGCGTTTCGTAGGCCTCGGCCGGAAGCGCGAGCACGTCGCGCCGCAGATCGCGGTGGAGGCGCTCGAGCCCGGCGATCGCGCGCCTGAGGCCGGCGGCCGTGCGTCCCGCCGGCGGCCACGCCTGGTTGGTCTGCCGGCTCCGTCCGCGGATCCGCTCCCGCACGTAGCGCTTCCAGTAGGCGACGTGATTGATCTGTTCCCACACCGAGTGCAGGCCCGGGCCCGGTTTCCAGACGGCTTCGGGAAGCGAGAGGCGGCGCAGCGCCAGCCGCAACCCCTTGTGACCCCAGTTCCGTGTCCCGAAGGTGTCGTCCCGAAACCGGACGATGTCGCCTCGTGCCATCGGCCCGGCGCCGGGCGTTCGCGCGGCGTGGTCTCCGTGTGTCGGCGCTGCCATGAGAAGACGCTCCTCCTCCGAAAGAACTCCTCTTCGACGCGGCCGAACGCCGTGCGCTAGAGGTCGTGGCGGGGCACGAGCACGCGGCTCCGCCGCACGTCCCACACCCCGCGGTAGGTGACGCGCAGATCCGGCAGCGAGTCCAGCGGCAGGAACAGGAGCGTGTAGTGCGGGTCCGCGTGCGGGTACCCGCGCGCGCGGAGGAAGGCGTACAGGGCCGCCGCCCGTTCGGCGATGACGGGGAAGCGGTCCGCCGCCATGATGCCGCCGATCGGCAGCGGCACTTCGAGCACGATCCGGCCGTCCTCCGCGGCGACGATGCCGCCGCCCAGCGCCAGCACCCGGCGGGCCGCGAGGGCCATGTCGGCGGGCTGCCGGCCCAGCACGATGAGATGCGCCGTGACGTTGAACGTGGAGGCGAGCCCGCCGAGCCGGTCCACGAAGTTGCCGAGCACTCCCCGGACGATCCACCGCCCGCGCGGGTCCAACAGGGCGAGCCGGACGAGCGTCGCCGGGACCTCGAGCCGTCCGCCGCGCACCGGCATCGCGACGTCGTGCCGGCGCGTAATGACGCTGTTCTCGAGCACGATCGCCGGGAACGGAACGCTCCCGCCTCCGGCGCCCGCGGGGGCCGGCAGCTCGAACAAGTCGGGCGCCGGCTCCCAGGACAGCGAGAACCGCGCCGGCATGACGCCGGACCAATCGATCTCCGGCAGCGTCGCGAGGCAGACGCCGTCTTGGACCGCGATCCGGCCGTCGGCGAACACCGTCGAGGGGCGCGGCTCGCGCAGGTCGTCCAGCACGACGATATTGGCCCGGCGGCCCGGCGCGATCCCGCCGATATCCTCGTCCAACCCCACGTAGGCGGCGGGCGCGAGCGTCGCCATCTGGTAGGCGAGGATCGGCTCGATTCCCGCGCCGATGGCCTGGCGGATCACGTGGTCCAGATATCCCTCGCGGGCGATCGTCACCGCTTCCGGTCCATCGGCGGTCAGCATGAGCCGCCCCGAGCGCGCGCGCCCGGCGGTGACCGCTTCGGCCAGGGCCGGCACGTCCGGCCGGAGCGACGAGTGCCGCAGCATCGTGTACATCCCGGCGCGCAGCCGGTTCGTGATTTCCGCGGCCGTGATCGCCTCGTGGTCGGATGACCATCCCGCCGCGGCGAGCGCCACGAGCCGGTCGTACGACGTCCCCGGGGCGTGCCCGTCCACGCGGCGTCCCGCCGCCAGCGCGGCGGCGATCTTTCCCAGCAGGTCCTCGTCGCCGTAGTAGACGGCCGGCCACCGGGTGACTTCGCCGGCGGTCCGCACCACGTCGAGCGCGAGCAGCGCGCGCACGCGCTCCAGCGAGAACCTCGACTCGTCCGGCAAGTGCGATGCCCCGTGGAGCCGGACGGCCCACACGAGGCGCACCGGCATCGCCGCCAGCGCTTCGAGGAGCGCCGGAATCCGCGGCGGCGGCGTCTGCAGCATGAACTGCATCGCGTCGGCCACCAGCGCCGTAGTACCCGTGCGGAGCACCTCGCGCGCAAACTCCACCGGCGTGGCCATCCCGGTGACGTGGGTGTGGGGGTCGATGTACCCGGGCGCCAGAATCTTCCCCGGATAGCGCAGCACCTGCGTGTCGGGCCCCACCATCGCGCGGCCCGGGCCGACGTACGCGATCCGGCCGCCCGCGATGGCGACGTTCGCCGGATAGAGCTCGCCGCTGTAGACGTTGAGGAGCGTCGCGCCGTCGAGGTAGGTCTCGGCCGGCCGGCGCCCCGCGGCGACGTCCAGGAGGAGCCGCATCTCCTCCAGCGTGCGGGTCGTGTGCCTCACGCCGGCCGTCCGATCGCGGCGCACATGGCCTCAGTCTACCACGCAACCCGGCCGCGGACGCCGGGAGAGGAAGCGGCGGCCCGCGACGGGGAAGGAAGAGAACAACCGCCCGATGGGGGTGCGTATGGCACAGACACAGGCGCCGTGGAAGCCGCTGCTCGCGGAGGTCATCGGCACGTTCACGCTGATCTTTGCCGGGGCGGGCGCGATCATCGCGAACGAGGTGACCCACGGCGGCGTCGGGCTGCTCGGCGTCGCGCTCGCGCACGGGCTCGCGATCGCGGTGATGGTCTCGGCGTTGGGGGTGATTTCCGGCGGGCACTTCAATCCCGCGGTGACGTGCGGCTTCGCCGTCTCCGGCCGCATGCCGCTCGGGATGGCGTTCGCATACCTGATTGCGCAGCTCCTCGGCGCGTGGCTCGGCGGCGCGGCGCTGCAGGCGGCGTATCCGCCCGCCGCCATCGCGGCCGCGCACTTCGGGACGCCGTCGCTCGCGACGGGGGTGTCGGCGGGCGCCGGCGTGCTGCTCGAGGCGATCGGGACGTTCTTCCTCGTCACCGTCGTGTTCGGCACCGTGGTGCATCCCGCGGCGCCGCGCATCGGCGGCCTCGCGATCGGACTCACGATCACGATGGACATTCTCGCCTTCGGGGCGCTCACCGGCGCGGCGGTGAATCCCGCCCGCGCCATCGGTCCGGCGCTCTGGTCCGGCGCCTGGGCCGATCAGTGGGTCTACTGGATCGGTCCGCTGCTCGGCGGGGCGGCGGCGGGCGCCCTGTACGGGGGAGCCTACCTCCCCGGCGCCGACTCGAGGTAGCGCAGCAACGTCCGGACGCCGTAGCCGGTGCCGCCCGGCGGCACGTACGGCGGTCCCTTGCGGTCCTCGGCGAACGCGGGGCCCGCGATGTCGAGGTGAGCCCACGGGGTCCCGCCGACAAACTCGCCCATGAAGGCCGCGGCGCGCTCCGCGCCGCCTTCGCGGCCGGCGGAGTTCTTAAGATCGCTGATCTCGCCGCGCATCGCCTCGGTGAATTCTTCGTACATCGGCAGCTGCCACAACTGCTCACCGGCGGCCCCGGCCGCCCGGAGCAGCCGGTCCGCGAGGGGCTGATCGTTGGTCATCAACCCGGCGGTGTGATCCCCCAGCGCGACCACGCACGACCCGGTGAGCGTGGCGAGGTCGATGATCTCGGCGGCGCCGTCGCGCACGGCGAAGGCCAGGGCATCCGCGAGCACCAGCCGGCCCTCGGCGTCGGTGTTGTTGATTTCCACCGTCTTGCCGCCGAGCCCGCGGACGATGTCGCCGGGACGCGTCGCGTGCCCGCTGATCATGTTTTCGGTCGCCGCGGCGATCCCGAGCACCCGCACCGGCACGGCCAGCTCCCGGAGCGCGCCCATCGCCGCCAGCACCGCCGCGGCGCCGGCCATATCGCTCTTCATCGTCGCCATTCCGCCGGCGGTCTTGATCGAAAGGCCGCCGCTGTCGAACGTGATGCCTTTGCCCGCCAGCGCCACGGTGCGCGCGGCCTGCGTCCCGGCCTGGGGCGGCCGGTAATCCAGGACGATGAACTTGGCCGGCTGCGAACTGGCGGCCGCCACCGCCGCGAACAGGCCCATTCCCATCTCCCGCGCCTCGTCGAGCTCGATGATCCGGCAGTCCAGCCCGTCACGCGACGCGATCTCCCGCGCGACCTGCGCGAGCGCGGCCGGCGTCACCACGTTCGCCGGCTCGTTCACGAGGTCGCGGGCGCGCGAGGTCGCCGCGACGGCGATGTCCGCCTGCCGCACCGCGCGCGCGGCCGCGGCAGCGTCGCCGCGGGCCAGCACCACCGCCTCGTCGGGCGCGCCGTTGTCCTGGCTGCGGTACCGGTCGAACCGGTAGGCGGCGAGGCCGGCCCCCTCCGCCGCGGCGCGGACCCGCTCGCCGGCCGAATCCGCCTCGCCCGTGCCCCGTGCGGTGTCTTCGAGCGGCACGGCGACGGCCACCCGGGCGGCGCGGAGGTCGCGGGCCGCCCGCACCGCGACGGCCGAGTACCGGCGGACGGCCTCGGGCCCGTGGTCGCGGCCGGTGCCGACGAGGAGCACCCGCCGGAAGGGCGAGTCGAGCGTGTGCAGGAGCAGCGTGCGGCCCCGCTTGCCGGTGAAGGCGTCGGCGCGGGCCGCCTCCCCCAACCTGCCGCCGAGGTGGCGGTCGACCGCCGCGGCGTCGCCGTCGAGCGTTCCGGGCTCGGGGACGGCGAGCGCGAGAAGGTCGCAGGGCGTGGCGTGGGGGAGCGTGTCGGCCGTCGTGACTCGCATTGGCGCCTCCCGGTGGCGGAATATGAGCCGCGACGGCCGGCAGGTCCCGCGCGCCGGCACGGCGGCGTTGTGCGCGGTGTTATTGTAGCAAACTGTTCAGTGGACCAGGGACGACACGAAGACGAACCGGATGCCCGCCTCGTCGAACTCCGGCAGCATCTCGCGCAGGACGCGCGCGGTCACCTTGCCGACGTGGCCGATGGCGATCGCCTGCCCGTGGGTTTGCGCCACCCGGATGAGGGCGTGGAATTGGCCCCGCACGTAGGTCTCGTCGTCCTGATTGTCGAGGAACACCGCCCGCACGGCGGTGGGCACGCCCATCGTCCGCGCCGTCTCGGCCGCCACGGACCGCGGCGACGTCAGGCTGTCGATGAAGAACACGCGGCGCGCCTTGACCACCCCGAGCACCGCGCGCATCACACGCGGATCCGCCGTCCCCCGGGAGCCCATGTGGTTGTTCGTCCCGACCGCGCCGGGGACCGACGCGAAGTCCGACGCCACGGTCTGCGCGATGGCATCATCGCTCATGTCCACGGTGATGCCGCCCGGTCCCAGAGCCAGCCCCGGGTTGTCCGGCTGTACCGGCAGATGGAGGATGACCTGCACCCCGCGGCGCGCCGCCTCCTCCGCGATCGGCGTGGAGAACGGCAGGCCCGGAAGCACCGAGATCGTGACCGGCCGCGGGAGCGCCATCACCTCGCGCGCGGTCTGCAGGCTGTACCCCGCGTCGTCGAAGATCACCGCCACCCGCGCACGCCCGGCGCCTCCAGGGGGGACGCCGCTTGGCGCGGGCGCGACGGCGGGGCTCTGGGAGTCTTCGGGATTCTCGCGCGGCGGCCGCGGCACG
>DASYZR010000049.1 GCA_035945995.1 bacterium | reverse complement strand
GCGAGGATGAGGGACTTGTGCGCGCCTCGCAACGGTCTCGGTTGTGACCCGGGATGGGCCCCTGCTTTTCCAGGCCGTTTCCCGGGGGCCTTAGAGCCCGCAAAGCCTTGGCATTCAAGGGCTGGTGGAGACGACCGGATTCGAACCGGCGACCCCCTGCTTGCAAAGCAGGTGCTCTCCCACTGAGCTACGTCCCCACGCCTGGCAATTTATTCTAGCATGCGCGGCATCACGTCGGCGGCGAGGCGCTCCATCTGCTCCGCCTCGTCGAAGAGCGGATTGAGCAGAATCATCTCCGCGCCCGCCTCGATCATCTCGTGGAGCCCGTCCACGCACGCCCGCGGCGGGCCGAAGACGGGAACGGACTCGAGATCCCGCACGGCGCAGCCCAGGCGCAGACGTTCGTTGCACGCCGCCGCGTAGGTCATCGTCTCGATCGGTCCCATGTGGGGTACCGAGCCCAACACCTGCTCCAGCGTCCAGATGCTCTCGAACCCGAGCGCCTCGGCACGGCCAGGTAGGCGCGGAAAGCGGCTGGGTGAAACGTGCCGTCGGCAGCGTGCTGGGAAATCGAGATCGCAAACCGCATGTGTCGCCCTCCGCCGCAACAGACCGCTCGCTAACGTCTGCCGATCTTCGCGTTGTGGATGTCCGCTCCCCCGTACCATCGAGGAGTCAACAGCCCGGCGTCCAACCAGCTTATCATGAGCTGCGTACCCAAGTTACCAGTGGTGCTCAAAGGCGTGTGGGCTTGCCCCCTGGACGAAGACTTGTGGGCCCCGCGCCGGGTCACTACCCCCGTTGAGTTTTGCCGGCCCGTGCACGCTGGGCAAAATACAATTTAGGGGGCAAAAGGGGACGGTGATTGCGTTGACGAGATGGCCGATTAGGGCTCTCCTGAGTCTCACCCTGAGTCTGACAATGCTTGGAGCGGTAAGCCCGGTTTCCGAAGTGGCGGGGGCGCCTCGCGCGGCGCGAGCCATTACCAGTCCACCCCGGCCGGTCACGAACCAGGCACAATATCGAAAGACCGCGCACCGGCTGACGGTGAAGCGGCCGCATTTTGCAAGTCGACCGAAACGCCGGTTTCCCAAGCGCGGCACACCACCTAGGCCGGCGCTGGGGGACGGCAATGCGGGCACCGATATCGGTATCGATACGACGGTGGGCACAGCACTAGGATATTACGCGGCGCACGCTGCCTCTCCGGACCTTGAACTCGGTCCGGTGCAAGCGCCGGCCTTTCTTTACGCGCCGACAGGCATGAACGCCAACTCGTGCCTGGAATGGACGACGGCGTACACACGGTATCCCGGCGACACCCAAACCTTGCGGGCGGTCTGGGTATGGGACCATTGCGTCGCCCAGGGTATAGGCACTTCTATTCCGATGGATTCGACATTCATCAGCAATTATCTGACGTACTATAACGGCGCCAATGTCTTTTGGGTGGAGCTCGTCCAGAGCGCCATCCCAGACGGCTCGACGTCCGTCACATACGATGCGATGATCTACAATTTCAACACCAACGCGTGGGATCTCGCGTATGAGGTCAGCACACCTCAACTGCCGGACACCTCCGGCGGCTGGTCGGTCCACGAAAACGATATGCAGCAGGCGAATGTTTGTCCGTCCCTCCCACCGATAACCGCGGATCAAATTCAGGTACTTATGGGAGGAGCCTGGACGTACGCGAACTCGTCGAACTCGTATGCGTGGGCGATCGGGTGGTGCTTTACGAACGCCCCCAAGTACAGCCTTCAGGTGCTGGCGCCGAACTATAAATGGCAGGTGACGTCGCCATAGGCTGACGGCTTGGGCAAACGTGTGGGGCCGGGAGGCGTAGGTGCGAAACACGTGAGAGGAAGCCTTTTGGCTTCGCTCCCCGCGCTTGCGATTGTCTTGAGCGCGGCGCTCCCGGCTCCGGCGGATTCGGCGCTTCGTGTGGTGATTACCGGACACGAGATAACACTCGAGCGTCCCCCTCTGATCATTGACGGCCGCGTGTTTGTGCCCGTGCGAGGACTATTTGAACAACTGGGCGCTACGCTTGCTTGGGAAAACCCGGCGACACATGCCGTCATCGTCTCTCGCAATGTAGCGGCAGGCCGGAGCACGCAGGTCAGGCTCATGGCCGGCAGCCGCCAGGCGTTCATCAATGATTCGCCCGTCACCTTGGACGCGGCACCAATCATCGTCGCAGGGCGGGTATACGTGCCTTTGCGGTTCGTCGGCGAGGCGTTAGGGGCGGCGGTCACGTGGGATCCCGGGCTCCACATCGTGTCGATCACGCCCGGACCGGCCCCGCCGTCCTCGCCGCCGGCCGCGGAGCCGGTGCCGCCCAAGCAAGGGCCCGCGGAGGGAACCGTACTGCGCGTGGACCTCGCCGCCCGCTTGCCGGACATCGTCATCACATGGTATGGGAACCAAACCCGCACGTTCACCGTCGCTCCCGACACCGCGTTCTTTCGTCGCGATCTCAACACAAGTCGCGTCGAGCCGATCCAGCTCCGGCAGATCTTCTCCGGCGACGCGGTGAGACTCGTTGTCGAAATTGGCGGGGGACCGCGCCCTCGGGGGACGATCCGGCAAGGAGAGGTGTTGGTACGCGAAGAGAGGGGACGCGTCGAGTCGGCGACCGACCGAACTTTGATGCTCGGCGACGGCCGGTCGTTCACCTTATCCGAGAACCCACGATTCATTGTCGGCGGGAGCATCGTCGCTCGGCCGCCGGACCTCGTGGAGAAATCGGTCATCGTGAGAGTGCAGCCCCTTACGCTGCAGGCGGTCGAAGTCGAAGTGACGGATTGACGACCTGCGCGGCCCCGCCCCAGTGCGATCAACGAACAACACGCGGTTTCGAAGCCGTTAGCGGGGTAACCCTCTGCTTTCTCGAGTCCTTCCTCCTTAAATAGCAAGGGTTCTAGCGATTTTCGCGCGTCAGCTGGTGGAGACGACCGGATTCGAACCGGCGACCCCCTGCTTGCAAAGCAGGTGCTCTCCCACTGAGCTACGTCCCCACGCGTCCTCTATTCTAGCACGCGCCGGGATCGCGCACTCGCGGCGATGTGGCCGAAGACCGCGGCCAGAACGATCGACCCGCCGATCAGGGTCGTCCGCGGAGGCACTTCCGCGAACGCGAGCCACACCCACAACGGCGCCAGCGGCCCTTCAAGGGCGTTCATCAGCGCCGACTCGGTCGCCGACACCAGGCGCGCCCCGAGCGTGAGGAGCAACAGACCGAGCCCAAACTGCGTGGTCCCGAACAGCACGAGAAACACCATGTCCACGACCCCGGGGCTTGCCGGCCGGGCGAAAGGCAGCACCGCGAGCGAGCACAAGAACGCCGAGAGGCACGCGGCGGGCAGCATCGGCGTCTTCCGGTACCGCCGGATGATCAGCATCATGATTGACATGCAGAATGTCATCCCGATGGCAAGCACATCCCCGGCCAGGCGGCCCGCGGTGGCCGCCCCGCCCACCATGACCACGGCGCCGGCAAACGCGACGGCGCTGGCCAGCAGCGTGGGCCACGATTCCCGTTCCCGGATCCAGCACCATCCGAGCGCCGCGGTCATGAACGGCGCCGTCGCGAAGATGATCGTCACGTCCGCGACCGATGTCCGGCGAAAGGCGTTGATGAACATAATCGTCGCGATGGTCGACATCGACGCGGCGATGAGCCCGGGGACACCGATCGCCCGCACGGCCGCCGGCGTACCGCGGCGGTGGTGCGCAACGATCACGGCCCCGATAAACACGCCCGCAAAGACGCCCCGCCAGAACAGAATGGTCCACGGGTCCAGGTGAATGAGCCGGGTGAAATACCCGGCGGTGCTGTAGGCGACCGCGGACGCGGTGACGAGGACGATCCCCGTCCCGTGGCGTCGCGCCTCCGCGGGGGCCGCCGACGGAGGGGACAGCCGGGCGGACACGGTGTGGTTCAAAACCGCCGCCGGTCCGGTGGCTGGCGGCGATCCGCGGTGTGCGGGGACCCTGGGCGCCGGGCGTCTCGATCGAGACGGATACCGAGGTGCCGGCCGAAGCCTCGACGGCCACGTTCCGTCAGTACGACGACCCGGCCGCCGGGTCTTCGCACAACCCACCCCCGCTCCAACGCGTTCGCCCACAGAGCCGCCCCGAGCGCGCCGCCCAGGTGCGGCCTTCGCTCGGTCCAGTCGCCGCACGCGGTCGCGAACTGACGGCGCTCGCGCCGCACCTCGTCCAAGTCGATCCCGAGGCGTCCGAGCACCGCGGGGCCGGCCGGACCCAGTCCGATCGGACCGCGATAACGCACGGCGGGCCGATCGAGCGCGCGGCGCGCGACGAGGGCGTCGAAAATGGCAACGCCGAGACGCCCGGCGAGGTGATCGTAGCAGGTACGCGCCCTTGCCAGCGACGGCGTGATCTCCACCCCGGCGGACCTGCGGCCGGCGACGACGACCAGCGATTCGATCAACTGCCCCACGGAGGAATCGGACGCCTCGTAAACGCGCTGGCGCCCCAGTCGTGTCGCGCCGACGAGTCCGCGCGCGCGGAGCACCGACAGATGATTGGACACGTTGGACTGCGACTCACCCGTCAGAAGCACGAGCTCGGAGACGGCCGCCGGTCCGTCGGAGAGGCGCTCCAGAATCTTGAACCGGATCGGATCGGCGAGCGCCCGCGCGATCGTCGCTACCGTTTGGCCGCGCATAGGCCCCTTCCCGTCGGGAATAGTCATCCCACACATCATACATAACTGATATGTCAACGTCCAGGCCCTGGGTCGGCCGCCGCGGCGCTCCTCCGCCGGTCCAGGAGTCGGCCGTCCCGCGTCCAACCAGTGTGAAGTGCGATCATCCCCAGATACCGACGCGGCCGTTTCGGCCGCCTCCGGCGCCATGCCGGCCCCCACCCGGCTCGCGTTCTTCGGCGCGGCCGGATTTCTCACCGGGATTTCGTGGCAGGTGGTCATTCCGGTCCTCCCGCTGCATCTCGCCCGCATCGGCTACACCGCGGCGGAGATCGGCCTGCTGGTCAGCGTGCTCAGCCTCGCGATGGGCGCCGTCGAACTCGAGGTCGGCCGGATCGCCGCCGCCCTGGGACGGCGGCAGACGCTGATCGGCGGGCTTCTGTTGCACGCGGCCGCTCTGGTGTGGGCCGCCGAAGCGCGCGCGGCCGCGGCGATCGCTCTCGCGCTCGCGGCGATCGGCACGGCGCGCGCGACGATGTGGACGCCGCTCATGGCCGGCGTTGCGGAAGACGCCGCGGCGCAGACGCGGGGACGGACGTTCGCCACGTTCTGGCTTGTGACGTCCGTTGGATTTCTCGTCGGACCGGCGCTCGGGGGCCTTGTCGCGTCGCGGTACGGCGGCCGGGCCGCGTTCTACCTGGGAACGGTTCTAAGCCTGGCCGCCCTGCCGGTGGTGTTTTCGATCACCGACCGCGGGCGCCCCGCCGCCGCGGCCGCGGGCCTGCGCGCCTGGGAAGTGCTGCGGGATACGGCCTTCTTTCGCCTGTGCCTGGCGAACCATCTGCACTATGCGATCACCGCGATCTGGCTGACGTTTCTACCGCTGTACGCCGCGAAACAGGGCCTGTCCGTGCTGGTGATCGGCGAGGTGTTCGCCGTGCAGGGTCTCACGTACGCGCTCTGTCAGATCCCGACCGGCCGGCTCGCCGACCGGATCGGCCCCGAGCGGCTGATCGCGCCCGCGGTCGTCGGCCGCGCCGCGAGCACCCTGCTGGTACCGGCGCTGCACGCGCCGGCCGCGTTCTTCGCCGTCGGCGCCGTGTACGGCTTCGTCGGCGGCATCGTGCCGGTCAGCTTCACGACGCTGATCGCGCGCATCACCGCGCGCGACCGGTATACCACGGCGATGGGCGTGTACAACAGCTCCGGCGATCTCGGCTTCTTCGTCGGACCGCTCGTCGGCGGCGCCGCGGCCCTCCTCGGCATCGCCGCGCCGTTTCTGCTGTGTGCCCCACTCGGCGCGGCGGCGCTGTTCAGCGCGCAGAGCGCGGTGACGGCGCTCTCGCGGCGGGCCGACTGATCCGCCCGCCGCGGTCCAGGAGCGCCTCGATCGCCCGCATCGCCGCCACCAGCCGCACCTGCCCGGCCGGCGCCAGCGCCCGCAGCATGGCGGCCGTCTCGGTTTCCGACCGAGCGTCCAGGGGATCGAACGCCGCCGACCCGCGTCGCGTCAGCGCGAGGAAACTCTGCCGACGGTCGACCGGCGACGGCGTACGGCGGATCAACCCGCGCCGTTCGAAGCCGCTCAGAAGGCGGCTCAGGTAACCGGGATTGAGATCGAGATCCCGCACCAGCGCCGCCGCCGTCGCGCGCCGGTGCGCGATTTCATACAGTACCCGTACCTGCGTGAGCGAAAACGGACCGCCGAGATAGCGCCGCCGGAGCACGCCGATTCTGCGGGTGTAGAATCGGTTGAACGCCCGCACCGCCGCGACGCGGGCCCGCAAGGTGCCCTCACCCATCGTCGACGACGATCTCGTAGTGTCTGACGCGGGTGTCGTACCGGCTCAAGAGCGCCGCGGCCTCGGGCTCGACGACCGCGGCGTCGACGTCGGCGCCGGCAAACGCGTGCACCGCCTGCGTCGACCGCCATCTCGTCACCACGATGAGCTCGCTCCCGCCGCCGGCATCCCGGCGCAGCAGCCACGCGCCGGCGTAGCCGTCGAGCGCGCGCAGCTGGGGCAGCACGCGGGCCCGCAGGTGATCGGCGTAGGCCGGCGCCTGCGCCGGCGTGGTGCGCGCCGTCCACACCCGCGCGATCACGGGGCGCCCACCACGACGGCCCACGGTTGGACTTCCCACCGCCGCACCAACCCCTCCCGGACGTAGGGATCGCTCCGGGCGAAGGCCTCGACCGGCGCCGGATCCGAGGCGCGAAAGACGAGCAGCGCCCGATCGGGCGGATCCCCGAGGGCCCCGGCCAGGACCAACTCGCCGCGCTCGCGCGCCGCGCGGACGAGGCCGAGGTGCTCTTCGCGGTATGGAGCCCGGCGCGTCACGAAGTTGTCGATTACATAGTAGAGCAGCACGTAGTATCCCATCGCGCTCACCCGCCTGCGGCCGGCGGGGGCGTCAACTGAATCTCCAGCCGGCGATTGGCCCTGCCTTTGTTCTCGGTCTTGACGATCCGGAGGACGCCGATCTCGGCCGTGCGGGCCACGTGCGTGCCGCCGTCGGCCTGGGCATCGTACCCGTCGATCTCGACGACGCGGATGCGCTCGACGTCCCGCGGGACCAGATCCCGGGCCAGCCGCACGAGATCCGAGCGCGCGAACTCCTCGTGCGTCACGAACCGCACGGTGATCGGCCGGTCCTCCGCGAGGACCCGGTTGGTCTCCCCCTCGATCTCCGCGACGCGGCTCCTGTCGAGGTCTTCGAGCGAAAAATCCATCCGGGCGCGGTCGGGGTAGATCGCCCCGCCGGTGACACGCGCGTTGAAGAGGCGGTAGACCGCGCCGACGAGGACGTGCAGCGCGGAGTGGTGGCGCATGATCGCATACCGGCGGTCCCAGTCGAGCGCCGCGCGCACGGCGGCGCCCTCCGGCGGCGGGGGGCCGTCGAGCACGTGCCACACGGTCCCGCCGTCGCGCCGCATCTCGGTGATCCGGCGCTCCCCGCCGGGCCACCACAGCGTGCCGGTGTCCGCCGGCTGGCCGCCGCCACCGGGGTAGAGCACCGTGCGGTCGAGCACGACCGCGCCGTCGCCGGTCGCGCGCACGACGGCGTCGGCGTCGCGCCGGTAGCTATCCTTGAGATAGAGCAGTTCGGTCATAGCCGCGCCCCCGTTCGATTGCCCGTGACGACCATCGTGACAAAGATAGTTGCCTCAGTCAAGTATCGCGGGGCGGCCGCATCGGCGGGGCCGGACGGATTCGAGGGCGTCGCGGTTGGCGGAGGGAGGGAGATTCGAACTCCCGAGGGGTCGCCCCCTAGCGGTTTTCAAGACCGCCGCAATCGGCCGCTCTGCCATCCCTCCACCGCACAGTATAGCATCGGCCCCCGCGCGCGGTTCCGGCCGTCGAACACACGCCCGGGGCTTGACGTGGGCATCATATGTTGCTAGTATTTGCAATAGTTATTACACAGTTCAAAATGCCATGCCACCGCGCAGTCGGAGGTGCCGGACGTGAAGTGGATCACGCGCAAGAACGCGAACGTCGACCGGGTCGCCTGTCCGTGGCTCATTCGCAAATTCGTCGACAAGGATCCCGTCTTCATCTACGCGCCCGCGGACGAGGTGCTGGCCGCGGCCGAGCGGGAGAAGGCCATTCCCTACGACGTCAAAGGCGTCGAACTCGGCCATGTCGACGGCCGGTGCAGCTTCGAATCCATCATGGTCAAGTACCATCTCGACGATCCGGCCCTGCGCAAACTGGCCACGATCGTCCATGGGGCGGACGTCGCCGCGGACATCGCCATCGTCCCCGAGGCGGCGGGCCTCAAGGCGATCGCGCACGGCTTTGCGCTGATTCACGGCGATGACGACCACGAGAAGATCCGCCTCGAGACGCCGCTGTACGACGCCTTGTACGCGTGGTGCCGGCGGGAAGTCGCGGAGGAACGGTAGCCCGCGGTGGCGCTGACCCCGGCCGGAGCGATCCCCCTGCCGTCCCATCCGTCGGGGGGCTTCGATCACGGCGACGTGCATCTCGAGACGGGGCTGGTGTTCCTCGCGCATACGGCGACGGGAACCGTCGAAATCATCGACGGAGAGCGCGGGATCCATCGTGGCACGATTCCGGGCTGCCCGGCGGCGAGCGGCGTGCTGTGCGCGCAGACGGAGCGGCTCGTCTTCGCGGCGGCCCGAGGAGCGGGGAAGGTGCTCGTCGTGATGGCGGCTTCGGGGGCCGTGACCGCTGAAATCGTCGTGGGACCGAACCCGAACGGCCTGGCATGGGACCCACGCCGCCACCGGCTCTTGGTCGCCGACGTTCAGGACTTTCGCGCCCGGCTCGTCGATCCCGGCGCGGGGTCGATCGTCGCCGGCGGGGAATTACCGGGCAGACCCCGCTGGTGCGTCTACGATTCGGACGGGGACCGATTCCTGGTCAACATCCGGGAACCCGCCTGCATCGCCGTCCTGGATGCGGACACGGCGGCAACGCGGGAGCGGTGGCCGGTGTCCTCGCCCGGTCCTCACGGTCTCGACCTCGACGTGGAACACGGCCGGGCGCTCGTCGCCTGCGACGGCGGCAACGTCCTGGCGCTCGACCTCAAGACCGGCCGGGAACTTGCCGGCGTCGTGATCCCGGGGCAACCGGACGCGATTTGGTACAACGCCGACCGGTCTTGCGTGTATGTCGCGATCGGCCAACCGGGCATCCTCGCCGTCATCGACACCCGAGCGATGGCGATCGGCCAAGAAATCGCCACGGAGGCGGGCGCGCATACGACCGCCTTCGACCGCACGCGGCAGCGGCTCTACGTGTTCCTTCCCGGCAGCTGCCGGGCGGCCGTGTACGAGGAGAGCCGCGAATGAGTCGGAGCGACACGGGCCGCCGAGTTCCGGTTCGGGATCTCGTCCTATATTATCTCCGCCTCGGCGCGATCGGCTTCGGCGGACCCGTGGCCCTCGTCGGCCAGATGGAGAAAGAGCTCGTCGGGGAGCGGCGGTGGCTGACGCGGGAAGAATTTCGCGAGGGCGTCGCCGTGTGCCAGTCTCTGCCCGGCCCGCTCGCCATCCAGGTGGGCATCTTCATTTCCTACATTCGAGGCGGAGTCTGGGGCGCGTGGGCGGGAGGCTGGGCCTTCATCCTCCCCAACTTTCTCTTCGTGGCCGCGCTCGGCGCTCTCTATGTTCACTTCGGCGATCTCTCGCCGGTCAGAGGGATCTTCTACGGGGTAAGCCCGGCCGTGATCGCGCTCATCTTGTATTCGTGCCACCGCTTGGCCAGGCTGGGCATGGAGGATCGCCTGCAGTGGGTCATCGCCGCGGGGTGTTTCATCGTCACGGTTGCGGTGCAGGCCGAAGTCGCGGTCCTGTTCATCGTCGCGGGCGCGATCGGCATCGCGTATTACGGAACGCTCCTCCGCCGGCGGTCGGCGGCAGCCGGCCTTCCGCTGCTCGCCGGCGTTCCCGCGAAGATCGGCGCCGTCGCGGCTCCGGCGGCCCCGACCCTTGGCCGGTTGCTCATCTTCTTCTTGAAGGCCGGGAGCCTCACGTTCGGGAGCGGGCTCGTGATCGTGCCCTTCCTCGAGAAGGGATTGGTCCAGCAGACCGGCTGGCTTAACGCACCGCAGTTCCTCGTCGCGGTCGCGATGGGCATGCTGAGCCCCGGACCGGTCGTCATCACGGCGACGTTCGTCGGCTATCTGGTGGCGGGCTTCTGGGGGTCCGTGCTCTCCACCATCGGGATCTTCCTTCCGTCGTTCCTCCTCGTCCTCATCGTGGCCCCGATTCTGATCCGCCACCGCGAGAACCCCGACATCCAGGGCTTCGTGAAGGGCGCCTACGCCGCGGCGATCGGCACGATCCTGGGCGCCGGCCTGCTGTTGGCGAGAATCGCGATCGGGGATTGGCTCACCGCCCTCGTCGCGATCGTGAGCCTTGTCGCGCTCGTGCGCTGGAAGGTGAGCAACCTGCTCCTCGTGGCGGTCACGGCGGTTATCGGGTTGATCGGGTATGAGCTGCTCAAACCAACGTGGGTCTTTGTCAAGTGAGACACGAAGGGGGTTGGAGGACATGCCAGCCGGCCGAACAGTCGTCTTCGTCTGTCTTCACGGCGCCGCCAAGAGCGTGATCGCCGGCGCCTATTTGAACCGGCTCTCCGCGGAACGCGGGCTCGATATCCTCGCGCGCGCGGCCGGGATCGAACCGGAGCCCGAGATACCGTCCCAGGTCCGTGAGGGTCTTCGCAGGGACGGCCTTGAGGTCGGAGAGCACCGTCCGCGAAGCGTCACCCGCGAGGAATTGAAATCCGCCTGGCGGATCGTGTCGTTCGGGTGCGACCTCGGCCCCGCCGCTCCACCCGGTCGCGCAATCGAGAGGTGGGATGACGTGCCGCCGGTGAGCGACGGATTCCCGGCCGCCCGGGACGCGATCGTTGCACGGGTGAAGCGGTTGTTGGACGAATGCGAGCGACCGCCGCGAGGGGCGCCGGGGTGACCTGGCTCGTCTTCTCCTACTCGCTTCCATCGAAAGCGCGGTCGAGTCCCCGGGTGGCCGTCTGGCGGCGGCTCCGCGCCCTCGGGGCCGTGTCGCCGAAGGGCGGCGTCTATGTGCTGCCCGGCCGGCCCGATTGTATGGAGGCATTCCAGTGGCTGGCCCAGGAGGTCGAAGACGCGAAGGGCGAGGCGCTGCTGATGCACGTCGACCGATTCGAGGGGATGACGGACGCGGCGCTCGTGACGCTGTTCCAGGAGGCCCGGCGCACGGACTACGAAGCGCTCGACGCCCGCGTCGCGGAGCTCCAACGATCCCTTCGACACAGGGGCGCCGCCGGGGACGCCCGCGAGGCCCTGGCGAAACTCCGGCGCGAGCACACGGATCTCGCGCGGATCGACTTCTTCGAGTCGGCGGACGCGGCGGCCGTGGCCGCGAAACTCGACCGTCTCGAGCGCACGCTCACGCCGGCGCGCGCCGACGGCCGCGTCGAGCCGGCCGCGATCGCAGCCTACCGCGCCGCGCGGTGGGTGACCCGGCCGCGCCCGCACGTCGATCGGCTCGCGTGCGTGTGGCTGATTCGACGCTTCGTCAACCCGCGCGCCATCGTCCGGTACGCGGCGACCCCGGAGCCGGACGAGATCGCGTTCGATATGCCGGGCGCAAGGTTCGGACACCACGGCAACCGGTGCACGTTCGAAACGATGACGCGCACCTTCGACTTGGACGACGCGGGCGTCCGCGCGATCGGGGAGATCGTCCACGAAATCGACCTGCGCGACGGACGGTACGCGCGGCCCGAGATCGCCGGGGTCGACGCCATCTTGCGCGGATGGGGCGGTCTCGCGGATACCGAGCGCGAAGCCCACGGCGTCGCGCTGTTCGAAGGCTTGTACGCATCGCTCGGGCCCACGCCGGGCCGGTCCCGCCAGCGGAGGCGCGGATGACCGTCGAGATGGCGGGGCACGACTGGACGGCGCTCATTTCCGCGCGCGGCGTGCGGATGTTTGGGTTCGGGTTTCTCTCCGTAGGGCTCGCGCTGTACCTCTCGGCGATCGGCTACTCGTCCGTCGCGATCGGCCTGCTCTTCACGGTCGCGCTCGCCGGCAGCGCGGTGACGTCAACGGCGATGTCATTCCTCGTCGACCGCTGGGGACGGCGCCGGATGCTCATGGCCGCCGCGGCCGCCATGGCCGTGACCGGCGTCGGTTTGGCAACGCAGACCTCGTTCGGCGTCATCCTGGCGCTCGCCGCGCTCGGAGGGTTAAGCCCGACGGGGCAGGAGGTCGGGCCGTTTCAGCCGATCGAGCAGGCGATCCTGTCGCGCTCCACCGGCGCGCCGCGGGTGCTGTCCTACGCCTGGTACAATCTGGCCGGAACGCTGGCCGCCGCGTTCGGCGCGCTGGCCGCGGGACTCGTGCCGGCCGCTCTCGAGGCGGGGGGGTGGCCGCCGCTCGCGGCGCAGCGCGCGGCCGCCTGGGCATTCGCCGGGTGCGGCGCCGCGCTGGCCATCCTGTACACGACACTGTCGCGCGCCGTCGAAGCGCCGCCCGGTGCCGCGCACCGTGACGCCGGCCGCGGGTTGCGGCGGTCGCGCCGGATCGTCCTTGGGCTCACGGGGCTCTTCGCCGCCGATGCGCTGGCCGGCGGTCTCGTCGTGCAGAGCCTTGTCGCCCTGTGGTTTCACGAGCGGTTCGGCGTCGATCTGAAGAGCCTCGGCATGCTCTTCTTCGGCGCGAACCTGCTCGCCGCGGTCTCTTACCTGCCCGCGGCCTGGCTCGCCGGCCGGCTGGGGTTGCTCAACACGGCCGTCTTCACGCATCTGCCGTCCAACATCCTCCTGGCATTCGTCCCGTTGATGCCGACGTGGCCGTTGGCCGCGACGGTCCTGCTCGCGCGACAGGCGCTCGCCAGCATGGACGTCCCCACGCGCCAGGCGTACACGATGGCCATCGTCACGCCCGGGGAGCGCGCCGCGGCGGCGGGACTCACGAACGCGATCCGGCCCGCCGCGACGAGTCTGGCCCCGATTCTCTCCGGCGCGGCGCTTGCGACCGCCGCGAGCGGGCTGCCGTTTTTCCTCGCCGGCGGCATCAAAGCGGCATACGACCTGGCCCTGTGGCTCGTGTTCCGCCGCGTGCCGCTGGAGTCCGCGACCGAATCGACGCGGGGAGTCCCGGGGAAGTGATCGGGGACCGGAACGCCCGGTCCCCACCACGACGCCCATCCGAAGACCGGCGGCTTCAGGGCGCAGCGACCCTCCAGATGACGGCGCCCGAGTCGTCGAAGACATTGAGCGTCGTACCGTCCCTCGTCCATCCCGCGTAGATACGGTCCCTGCCGTGCTCGTCGCCGAGCGCGAATCGCGGCGTCCCCAACTGGTGGTCGAAGCCGAAGTCCGCCCGCGACGTCCCCGCGGCATCGAACAGGACGATCTCTGCGCCGCCGCGCTCGAAGCTCACCTCGGCGCCGAACCGGCGGCGGCCGCCTTCGTCGGCGAGGAAGACCTGCGGGAACCCGCGCCCCGCGTCGAGGCCGAAGACGAGCCGGTCCTTCCCGGCCTCGTCGAGCAGGCGGATGCCCGGCCGGTTGTTCGCATCGGTCCCGAGGACAATGCGCGGCCGGCCGGACGCATCCACGAGGACGACCCCGCGCGCCGACAGCGACGCGGACTGAGACTGAGCCTGCCGTGCGCCGATCCCGAGCACCACGGCCATCATCACGGCGGCGAGCCCGGCCAGCGACACCGCGTGCGCGCGGCGCTCGAACCGGGCGAGCTCGCGCCGCAACGCCTGCACCTCGCTCTGCACGGCGGCCGCTCCCCTACGGCGCCGACCATATCGTCTTGCCGGACGGGTCGCGCACCATCAGCACCGGCTTGTCCGCCGGGCTCCACCCAAACGTGATACGGTCCATCGCGTGTTCGTCCGCCAGGTCGAACTCCGGGGTGGCCGTGCCGCTCGCGGAAAATCCGAGGAATCCGCGCTGCCTGCCGTTCTCGTCGAGGAGCACCACCTGCGGGGTGTCGCGGTCCGGGCTCAGGCCCATGGTGACGCGCACCCGGCCGGTTTCGTCGCTCAGCTCGATCAACGGACGGGCGGCCAACTTCCCAAATCCGATGAACAGACGGTCCTTGCCGGCGTCGTCCCGCAGCCAGATCGCCGGATTGTTGCTGGAGTCGAGTGCCAGGCTGATCCGGTCCTTCCCCTTCTGATCGACCACCGCGATCCGGCGCGCCGACAGGACGGCCGTCTGGGATTGCGCCCGCGGTGCGCCGGTCCACAGGACGGCCGCCACGACGGCGGCCGCGAGCCAGCCCAGCGACATGATGCGAAGCCGCCGTTCCGCCCGTGCCACGCGTGCCCGCATCACCTGAATCTCCTCGACGCCCACGCTGCTGCCTCCTCTGCCGCCTCGATTGACCGCCCCGGCGAGCCGACGGTCGTAAGCGACCCGCGGTGCGACCCACGACGTCTTTCCCAAATACGGGTCGCTTCAACACCGGCCCTGCAGGATCGGAGATGCGCCCGATCGCGACCGGCGCCGGGCGGAGGAAGGACCGCGAGATCACGCGAATGGCGATATCACCGCCCTGTGTGCCGCGTGTTCGCCGTCATAGCCCCGAAAGGAGTCGCGGAAATGAAGCCGCGTTGCGCCATCGAGAGACGCCGGCTGCGGTGGGCGCTTCCCTCCGCCGCCGCGGTGGTCATGGCGCTGGCCGTCCTCGGGGTGGGACAGCCGCGGACGCCGGGGCCGAGGGGGGAGGAAGGCGTCACCCCCGGCAACTGGACGCTGACGCCGGCCGGCGTGCAGGTGCCGATCGGCGACCGGCCGCTGGGCGCGGCCTTGAGCCCGGACGGGGGATACCTGGCGGTGACGAACGACGGCGCCGGTGTGCAGTCGATCGCCCTCCTCGACACCGCATCACGCAGGGTCGTGCAGACGGTCCCCTACCATACCCCGGAGGGGCTGTTCGTCGGCGTCACGTGGAGCCCTGACGGACGGCGGCTGTTTGCCTCGGCCGGCGGCAACAACCGTGTCCGGGCGTACGACGTTCGCAACGGTCTCCTCGTCGAGGGGCCGTCGATCATGATGGGCGAGCCATCCGCCAAAGTGTATCCCGCGGGGCTGGCCATGACGGCGGACGGCCGCACGCTCCTCGTCGTGGAAAACCTGGCGAACCGCCTGGCGGCCGTCGATCCCGCCTCCGGCGCGGTCGGCGCGACCGCCGCCACCGGCCGGCTGCCGTACGCGGTCGCCATCCTCGGCGACAAGGCATACGTGAGCAACTGGGGCGCGGGAAGCGTGACCGCGGTGCGGCTGCCGTCGCTTGCGCCCGCCGCCACGATTGCGGTCGGCCTGCACCCGGCGGCGCTGGCCGCCGACCCCGCCCGGGCGCGCCTCTACGTCGCGAACACGGACGACGACACCGTCTCGGTGATCGACACGCGCACCGACCGGGTGATCGCGACGCCGTCGCTCGCCCCGTATCGCGGCGCCCCGGAGGGGAGCGTCCCGGACGGTCTCGCGGTGAGCCCCGACGGCCGGCGCCTCTTCGTCGCGAACGCCGGCAACAACGACGTCGCGGTCGTGGATCTGACGCGGCCGGCGCCCGCGGTCCTCGGCCTCATCCCCACCGCCTGGTATCCGACGACCGTCACGCTCTCGCACGACGGCCAAACGCTGTTCATCACCAACGCGAAGGGACTCGGCGCCGGGCCGAACCCGCGAGGGCCGGTTCCCACCCGCGGGCCGGCCGAGGCCTCCGAGCAATACATCGCCCAGATGATCACCGGCACGGTGGCGATCGTGCCCGTCCCCGCGCAGGCGGACCTCGACGTCCTGACGGCTCACGTCGTGCGGAACAACGGCGTCAACGAGGCGGCGGCCCGGCTCGGGGGCGGCGCCGCGACCGCGGCGGCGCACGCCATTCCGCGGCGGGTCGGCGAGCCGTCGTTGATCAAGCACGTGATCTACGTGATCAAGGAAAACCGCACGTACGACCAGGTACTCGGCGATCTCCCCGGGGGCGACGGCGACGCGCGCCTCACGCTGTTCGGACGCGACGTCGCGCCGAACCATCATCGGCTGGCCGAGGCGTTCGTCTTGCTCGACCACTTTTACGCGGACGCCGAGGTGAGCGCCGATGGGCACAACTGGTCGACCGCCGGGATGACGAACGACTACGTGCAGAAGAACTGGCCGGCGACGTATTCGAATCGGGGCCGCGGGTACGATTACGAGGGCGGCGAGCCGGCCGCCTACCCCCGGGGCGGCTTTCTGTGGGACGCCGCCACGCGGGCCGGCGTGACCTACCGGGTCTACGGAGAGTTCACGGAATTCATGCAGTATCCGAGCCGCGGGACGATGGCCGCGCTCGAGCGCCACGTCGCCCCGACCTACCACGGCTGGGACCTTCACGTGCCGGACCAGACCCGGATCGACGAGTGGCTCGCGGAGTTCCGCGGGTTCGAGCGCGGCGGCGCGCTGCCGCAGTTGACAATCATGCGCCTGCCCAACGACCACACCGCGGGCACCCGGCGCGGCTACCCGACCCCGCAGGCCATGGTGGCCGACAACGACCTGGCACTCGGCCGCCTCGTGGAGGCCGTCGGCCGCTCACGGTTCTGGAAGGACACCCTCATCATCGCCGTGGAGGACGACGCGCAGGACGGTCCCGACCATATCGACGCGCACCGCACCGTCGCCCTGCTGGCCGGCGCCTATGTGCGCCGGCACGCGGTCGATCACACCTTCTACAGCACGGCGTCGCTGCTCCGGACGATCGACTTGATTCTCGGGATCCCGTCGACGACGCAGTACGAGCTGGCCGCGACCCCGCTCCTCGGCGCGATCACCGACACGCCGGTCCCGTACCGGTACGCCGCCGCGCGTCCGCGCCAGTCCCTGACCGCGATGAACCCGCCGGACGCGCCGGGCGCCGCGGCGTCGTCGCGCCTCGACCTCCGCCGCGCGGACGAGACGCCGCCCGGGGTGCTCGACCGGATCCTCTGGCAGGCCGTCAAAGGGCCCATCCCGCTGCCGCGCACGCCGTACGAGATTCGTTGACCGCTCAGTCCCGCAGCCGCGGGTCGAGCGCGTCCCGCATCCCGTCGCCGAGCAGATTGAATCCGAGGACGGCGAGCGAAATGGCGACGCCCGGCGCGATGACCATGTGCGGCGCGACATTGAGGAACAGGCGCGCGCCGGCCAGCATCGCACCCCATTCGGGCGTCGGCGGCTGCACCCCGAGGCCGAGGAAGCTCAGCGAGCCGGCGGTCAGGACCGCGGTCCCGATCCGCAGCGTGACGTACACGATGATCGACGGCAGGGCGACCGGGAGCAGATGCCGGAACATGATCCGGGCGTTGCCGGCGCCGACCGCCCGCGCGGCGTGGACAAACTCCTGATTGAGGGCGGCCATGACCGGACCGCGGACGAGCCGCGCAAACGTCGGGACGGTGTACACGCCGACGGCGATGATCACGTTAACCATGCCCACGCCGAGCACCGCGACGATGGCGATGGCGAGCAAGATCCCGGGAAAGGCCAGCATCACGTCGACGATCCGCATCGACACATTGTCGATGACTCCGCCGTAGAACGCGCTGGCGATGCCCCACGAGGCGCCCGCCACCGCGCCGATGCACGTGGCCCCGAGCCCCATCCCGAGCGAATAGCGGGATCCATAGATCAACCGGGTGAGAATGTCGCGCCCGAAGTCATCCGTCCCGGCCGGATGGGCGGGTGACGGCGGCGCCAGCGTGTGGTCGTAGTCCACCGCTGTCGGCGGATACGGCGCGATCCATCCCGCGCCGGCCATCGCGCCGAGGAAAATCAGCGCGAGGAAGCCGCCGGCGACCGCGGTGCGCCGGCGCAGGAATCGCGTCCAGGAACGATGGCGGACGCGGGCCCGCCCCGCCGGGGCGCCGACCAGGACCGCCGCCTCAGGCATAGCTGACCCGCGGGTCGAGCGCCGCGTACAGCACGTCGACGATCAGATTGATCGCGAGGAACTCCAGCGAAAACACGAGGATCTCGGCCGTGAGGACGGGGTAGTCCCGGAAGCCGATCGACTGGATGAGCAGCCAGCCGAGACCCGGCCAGGAGAAGACGGTCTCGACGATGATCGCCCCGCTGATCAGGAATCCGAACTGCAGGCCGACGATCGTCACGACGGGGATGAGCGCGTTCCTCAAAGTATGGTGCAGCAGCACCGTCGGCTCGCGCACGCCCTTCGCCCGGGCCGTGCGCACGAAATCCTCGCCGGTCACCTCGAGGAGACTGCTGCGCGAGAAGCGCGCGACCGACGCCGCCGCAGCGGCACCGAGGGTCACCGCGGGCAGTACGAGGCTGCGGACGCCGGCCTCCATGCCGCCGGTTGGGAACCATCGGAAATGCACGGAGAACAGGTAGATCAGCAGCAATCCCAGGAAAAACGAGGGGGTGCTGATGCCCGCGACCGAGACCACCGTGGTCGCGTAGTCGAGCATGGAGTTCCGGCGCAGGGCCTGCAGGACCCCGACGGCGAGCCCGGCCATCGTGGCGAGCAGCGTCGCGGAGAGCGACAGCCACAGGGTCGGCGCGAAGTGTTCCGCGACGACGCCGGCCGCCGGAACGCCGCTTCGGAACGATCGCCCGAAATCGCCGCGGACCGCATCGCGAAGAAAGTACACGTACTGCAGTGGAAGCGGCTGGTCCAATCCCAGCCGCGCCCGGACCGCCCCGACATCCTCTTGCGTCGCATCGGGCCCGGCCAGCAGCCGTGCGGGATCTCCGGGGATTGCGTGCAGGAACACAAACGTTCCCAGCGAGACCCCGAACAGAATCGGGATCATTTGCCACAGCCGCCGGCCGAGATACCGCAGCATCGGTCTTCCGCCTACCGGATCGCCGCCCCCCGCACGTCGACGGTTCCATCCGGCAGCGCATAGACACCGCTCACGTTGTCCCGGATCCCCGCGAGATTCTGACTGTTGTATAGGAAGATCCAGGGTGCGTCGGCCCAGATCAGCTTCATCACCTGCACATACGTGAGATCCCGGCGGTGCTGGTCGGCGGTCGTGAGCGCCGCACCGATCAGGGCGTCGACCTGCGGATTCTTGTAGAAGGAAAGATTGAACAGCGTGGGCGGCCACGACTCGCCGTAAAAGAGCGGACGGAGCCCCCAGTCGGCGTCGCCGGTGGACGGCGACCAGCCGGCGAGGTTCAACTGGGACTGATTGTCGCTGAGCGGCTTGAACCGGGACGCCGACAGGGTGCCGGCCTCCATCGGCTGCAGATTGATCTTCACCCCGACCTGCGACAGATTCTGCTGGATCAGCTCCGCGACGCGGTTCGTCTCCGTCTGCTGGCCGAGCCAGAGCGTCGCGGTAAAGCCGTTCGGCAATCCCGCCTCGCTTAGCAGTTGTTTCGCCTTCGTCACGTCGTGCGGCCAGCCGCCTTTCTGCACCGGCGAGTACCCGATGACGCCCGGCGTGATGGGCCCGTCCAGCGGCCGGCCGTAGCCGCGCAGCACGACGCGGATGACGGCGTTCTTGTCGACCGCGTAGTTGAGCGCCTGGCGGACCTGCAGCTTGGTGAACGGATCCTGCTGTGTGTTCATGGCGACGTAGAACGCGTAGATGCTCCAGCTCTTCTGCACGCGCACCCCCTGCGCGTGGGAGACCGCGTCCACCTGCACGCCGGGTACCGGGAAGGCAAACTGCGCCTCGCCGCTCAGCAGGGCGGCGATCCGGCTGGCGTCCTCCGGGATCAACCGGAACACGATCCGGTCCGCCTTGGGCTGCCCCTTCTCCCAGTAGGAGGGGTTGCGCTCGAGCACGACCTGCTGGCCGGGCGTCCAGCTCACAAACTTGTACGGACCCGTCCCAACCATGTGGCGCGCGATGTACGGCTCCCCTTGGGCGATGGCCGCCGGGCTGATGATGCGGCTGGCGGGGTGGGCGAAGTTGTACAGCATCGCGCCGAACGGCTCCTTGAGCGTGAACCGCACGGTATCATCGCCGACCGCGTCGACGGACCCGATGTTCTGATACAGGCTGTACCGGCGGAGCTTGTGGTTCGCATCGCGCGCCCGATCGAAGTTGATCTTCACGGCCTGGGCGTTCAACGGCGTGCCGTCCTGGAATTTGACGCCGTGGCGAAGATGGAACGTAAAGACCGTGGCGTCGGGCGACGCCTCCCACGACGTGGCCAGTTCCGGCTTGAGTTTCATGTCGGGCGTGAAGCCGACGAGCCCGTCGTAGGTGCTCCGCTCGATCGAGAACGAGAGATTGTCGTTGGTATCTTCCGGGTCCAGCGTGACCGCATCGGCGTACAGTGCCACGGTCACCGTCCGGGCCTCCTGCGCGCGTGCCGGGGACCGGGACGGCGCGAGAACCCACGCCGCGGTCAGGGCGACAAGGAGCAGGGCGAACAGCCGCCTCATCATCATCGATCCTCCCCTCCTAGGCATAAGCGGCCCCGTCCTCCCACCTTCGGGAGCCGGCGGCCACGACTTCATGCTACCACGCTGAATTTCCGAGCAGCCGGCGCGAGGCCGGCAGGCGTCAGAGGAGGTCGCGCAGCCGCGGCAGGTCGACGTTGCCGCCGCTCAGCACCGCCACGACCCGCGCCTCCGGAGGCACCGCGACGCGTCCCGACAGCAGCGCGGCCACGCCGGCCGCCCCCGCCGGCTCCGCCAGCAGCTTGGCGAACTGGAGCACGGCGCCGACGCCGCGGGCGAGGTCGTCCTCGGACACGAGGACCACGTCGTCGACGAGCGCCCGCACGTGTGCGAGCGTGTGCTCGCCGGCCATCGGTGCCGTCAGCCCGTCCGCGATCGTGGCCACGCTCGCGAGGCGCACCGGCGTCCCGGCCCGCAGCGCCTCGGTCAACGTCGGCGCGCCCTCCGGCTCCACCCCGATCACCCGGGCCGACGGCCGCGCGCCCTTGATCGCGGCCGCGACGCCGGAGATCAGTCCGCCGCCGCCGATGGGCACGAGGACGACGTCCACCTCCGGCAGGTCGTCGAGAACCTCGAGCCCGACCGTGCCCTGCCCGGCGATGATGAGCGGGTCGTCGAAGGGGTGGACGAGCGTGAGGCCGCGCGCGTCGCGCAGCTCGTACACCTTCTCGAACGCCTCGTGCATCGTGCCCCCGACGATGACCTCGGCGCCGTAGGCGCGGCTCGCCGCGATCTTCGTCTCGCTCGCGCCCGCGGGCATCACGACGACGCAGCGCAGGCCCTCGGCGGCCGCCCCATAGGCGAGCGCCTGCGCGTGGTTGCCGGCCGAGATCGTGATGAGGCCGCGCCGCTTCTCCGCCGGCGTGAGGTGGTGCAGCTTGTTGAGCACGCCGCGCGGCTTGAAGGACCCGGTCTTCTGCAAATTCTCGGCCTTGAGAAACAGCCGCGTCCGGGTCCGCCCCCCGAGCTGGGCCGACGACAGCAGCGGCGTCCGGTGCACGCGGCCGGCGATCACCCCGCGCGCGCGGCGGATGTCGTCGGGGGAAACGATCGGAGCGGTCACGCCGAGGGATACGGTCGCAACGCACTCGGCCCCTGCGCACCGGCAAAGGAGTCGCTCCCGACGCCGGGGTAGCAAACCCTACGTGAAAGAAGCGGCCGGTATCTCCCGCCAGCCCGTCGCGCGCATCGCCGACCGGTGGTTTCCGCTGAGCGCGGACGGCGTGACCGTCCGCGTGCCTCTCTTCGCCACCGGCGATCCGCTCGGCGCGCATCGCGGCGTGACGCGGTTCGTCGTGATCATCAACGGCACGCTCCGCAACGCCGACGTCTACTTCGCGAGCGCCGTCGCGGCCGCGGAAGCCGCGGGTGCGGACCCCGGGCACGTCCTCATCGCGGCGCCGCAGTTTCTGGCCGCGCCGGACGCCGAGGCGTTCCCGCTCGACGGCGACGTCCCGCACTGGACCACCGAAGGCTGGAAGATCGGCGACGGCGCCGTGCACCCGGAGCGCGGGCCGAGTTCGTATGCCGTGCTCGACGCGCTTCTGGCGGCCGCGCCGGACCGCGCCCGGTTCCCCGCGCTGCGCACGGTGGTCGTCGCCGGCCACTCCGCGGGCGGCCAGTTCGTCCACCGGTACGTCGCGTCGAATCGCGCGCACGCGGCGCTGCGCGCGGCCGGTCTCGCGGTCCGGTACGTCGTCGCCAATCCCTCGTCGTATCTCTATTTCGACGATCGCCGCCTGACCGCCGCGGGGACCCTGGCTCCGTACCCCCGGGAGACGTGCGCGGACGTCAATCGGTACCGCTACGGGGTCGAAAGGCCAAACGAGTACGTCGGCGCCGCCCTCGCCGCCCTCGGCGGGGGCCCGGCCGGGGTGGAGGCGCTCGGGCGCGAGTACGGTGGACGGGAGGTCGCCTACCTGCTCGGAGAGGCGGATTCGGATCCCAACAGTGACTCGCTCGACAAGTCGTGCGCGGCCGCGGCGCAGGGGCCGACGCGGCTCGAGCGGGGGCGGCGCTACTTCCGGTACATCCAGATGCTGCTCGGTCCGGAGGTACTCGCGACGCACTCGCTGCACGTCGTGCCGGGCGTCGGGCACGATCACCGGGAGATATTCCTGTCGGCGTGCGGCCTGCGCCTGCTGTTCGGCGACGGACGCTGCCATCCTAACTATAACTAACCGCGACGGTGCGAGGCGGACCGGCGGACACGCCGGGTCACATTCAATGGAGGTGCGTTCGATGGTGTACGAGCTTCGCGTGTATCGCTGCATGCCCGGGCGCAAGCCGGACAGGCCGGGCGCGCGAAGAGCCACGAGCGCGGCGTGATCGTGGAGGGCGTCCGCACTGCTCGAGGCGACCGACTTTTCCCCGGCGGCGTAAGTATCTGACACGCCGGAAGGCCTGCTGAGGATTCCGGTCCGGTGACGCCGGTCGCGGCGATCGGAATGTTCCTCGTCGGCGCGGGGATGGCCGTGTGGGCCACCGAGCGCCTGCTCGATGGGATGGTGGGACTGGCCGGGGCCGCACGGCTCTCCGCGTTTGCCGTCGGCGCGGTCCTCTCGGGGTTTGAAGCCGAAAACGTGGCCGTCGGCCTGGCCGCCGCGGGCAGCCACGCGCCGATCATTGCGCTCGGGACGGTGTTCGGCGGGGCGATTTTCCTGGTCTGCGTCGCGTTGGGTCTCGGGGCCATCATATCCCCGCTCCACGTCCGCGTGCCGGGCGGCCTCCTTGCGACCATGGCCTCGGCGCCGTTGCTGGCCGGACTCGCCGTAGTGAGCGATCGTGCCGCCCGGCTCGTGGGCGCAGTCCTGCTGGCGGCGTTCGTTTGCTTCATGTGGTATGTGGTGCGGTCGTCCCGCCGCCACCCGGGTCTGGCCCAGGCAGAACGCCGCGCGGCCGGCGACGAGCCGCGATCCCTCGGCTCGTCACTCCGGCTCACAGCATTGGGTCTCGTCGTGATCAGCATCGGCGCCAAGCTGGTCATAGACGGCGCCACGCGGATTATTGCGGTCTTCGGCGTCTCCGCGGCGTTGATGGGCATGGTGGTCACGCCGGCCGCCATCGAATTGGAAGAGATCATCCGCCAGGCGGTCCCGGCGCGACGCGGGCATCCCGAAGTCAGCGCGGGCAACCTCATCGGCACCCTGCTCTACTTCGTGCTGTTCAATCTCGGGCTCATCACGCTCATCGCGCCGCTTCGCATCGCCCCCTCCACCCGCTGGCTCGATTGGCCGTTCCTGGTCGCGAGCACGTGGCTCGCGGCCGTCTTCCTGGCGCGGGGGCGGGTGGGGCGCGCCGAGGGTATGGCGCTGCTCATCCTGTATGGGATGTACGTCGCGGCACACGTCCGCTTCACCTGACCGCCGGGCGATCCGCTACCCTTTGACGGCGCCGGCCGTCAGGCCCTTGATGAACTGCCGCGACATGAGGACGTACAGCAGCAGCACGGGGGCCGCCGAGAGGGTCAGGCCGGCGAACAGCGCGGCCCAGTTGGTGGCGTATTCCCCGAAGAACACCGTGAGCCCGAGGGGCACGGTCTTCACCCGCTCGGCGTGGGTGAAGACCAGCGGGAAGAAGAAGTCGTTCCAGATCGGGATGATATTGTACACCGTGACGATCGCGAGCGCCGGCCGGACGAGCGGCAGCAGGACGCGCAGCAGAATCGCCGCTTCGCCCGCGCCGTCGATGCGGGCCGCGCTGTCGAGGTCCTGCGGCAGCGCCCGAAAGAACCCGGTCAGAATGAAGACGGCGCTCGGCAGCCCGGACGCGGCGTACACCAGCACCAGCGACGCGAGCGTGTCGAGGAGTCGCAGATCGCGCATCATGATGAACAGCGGGATAATGGCGAGCCGGATCGGCACCATGATCCCGCTCAGGAAGAACAGGTACACGAGGTCGTTGCCGCGGAAGCGGTACCGCCCGAGCGCGAACGCCGCGAGCGTGCCCGTGGTCAGGATCAGCGCCATGGACGCGACCGTCACCACGACGCTGTTCCGGAAGTAGAGCGCGAAGTGGGCGGCGCTCCACAGCTGCGTGTAGTTGTCCCAGCGCGGGGCGAGCGGGAGGGCGAACGGCCGCTGGAAAATCTCGCGCGTGCTCTTGAGCGAGGAGAGCACCATGAAGACGAGCGGCAGCACGACCAGGAGGGCGTTCGCGGCGAGCAGCGCCTGCGTCAGCACGGCGGCCGCGGCGGGACCGGCGCCCCGGATCCCCGGACGGGGGGCCGCGCGGACGATGACGCCGCCCGGCGTGCCGGGCGCCCTCACGCCTCGATTTCCCGCCGCCGCAGGTACACGGCGCCGAGCCCGCTCGTCACGAGGATCAGCACAAACATGACGACCGCGATCGCCGAGCCGAGGCCGACGTCGGGGTTGCCGGTGTCGACGGCGCCGAACGCCGACCGGTAGAAGAGCAGCCCCAGCACGTCGGTGCTGTGGAACGGCTCGCCGGTCACGCCTTCCATGACGTAGGGCAGCTCGAACCAGTTGAAGGCGCCGATGAACGTGAGAATGACGATGATGTTCACCTGCGGGGCGAGCAGCGGCAGCACGATCCGCCGGAAGATCGTCGCGGCCCCGGCGCCGTCGAGGCGGGCGGCCTCGAGATAGTCCTCCGGGATCGATTGAATGCCGGCGAGAAAGACGATCGTCGGAAAGCCGACCCACCGCCAGGCGTTCACCAGGACCAGGGAGGCCAAGGCGGTGTGCGGGTCTCCGAGCCACGGCCGGGCCAGGGCCCCCAGCCCGGCCGCCGCCAGCAGCTTGTCAACGGCGCCCCACACCGGGTTCAGGAAGAGCTGCCAGAGAAACCCGACGATGACGAGCGAGAGCACCACCGGCATGAAAAAGATCGCGCGATAGAGGCCCGCACCGCGGATCCGGCCGGCCAGGAGAACCGCGAACAGCATCGCCAGGCCGTTTTGCACGGCCATCGTGAGCACGAAAGTCCAGCAGTTGTGCCAGAACGCCCCGGTCATCCGGTCGCGGTACGGGTACTGCGCAAGCAACCGGTGGAAATTCTCGAACCCGGCGAAACCGACGCGCACGATGCCGTCCCAGCGGGCGAAGGCGTACGCCATCGCCGTCAGCACGGGATACGCGACGAACGCGCTGAACAGCAGGAGCGCCGGCGCGAGGCACGCCGCGACCCACAACGCGCGGACGGTACGGTACGGCAGGAGGGCCGGCTTCGGACCTTCCTTCAGGCGCTCACCGTCCGGCGAAGGGCGGGAACCAGGTCGCCAGGCCCCGCGTCACGTCGTCCCCGACCTGCTGCGGGGTCAGTTTGCCCGCGAACATCCCCTGCAGGTCGTTTTGAATCAGCTCGCTCCCGGTCGGGTTCTTCCAGCGGAAGCCGACGAGCATGATGTACGGCGTGGCGTGGCGCATCCAGACGACCACCTGCTGGAGCCGGGGGTCGTGCACTTGCACGCCCGGCACGGCCGAGATCTGCTTGAGCTGATCGGTAAACGCCTGGCCCCACTCCCGCGCCGCGGTGAACCGGATGAACTTGATCGCCTCCGCCATGTGGGGGGTCTTGGCGTTCACGCCGTAGTTGCCGTCGTCGTAACTGCTGACCCACGGGGTGTCGCCCGCCTTCGCCACCGGCCCCGGCATCACACCGATGTCGAGTGACGAGTTCTGGCTCTGGAAGTAGCCGAGCTCCCAGATCCCGCCCACGAACATCGCCGCCTGCTCGTTGATGAAGAGCTGCTGCATGTCGGTGTAGGACACGCCCATGTACCCCTGGGGCAGGTAGGGCCGGAGCTCTCCCATCTTGGCGAGCGCGCCGGTAAACTGCGGGCTCCGGAACGTCGTCTGCCCGCGCGTCACGGCTTCGTAGAAGTTCGAGCCCCCATAGAAGTTCGGCGCGACGACGCCCATCGCGATCTCGAGCGTCCAGCCTTCCTTCCCGCCGTTTGCCAGCGGCGTGGTGCCCTTATCGTGGAGCGTGCGCAGGGCGCCGAGGAACTGGTCCCACGTCCAGGCCGCCGGCTGCACGCCGGCCCGGGCCAGCAGCTTCTTGTTATAGAAGATGACGAGCGCCTGCACGGCGAACGGCACGCCGTAGACCTTGTGGTCCGCCTGCGAGCGGGCGCCGTCCAGCCACTGGCGGGAGAACGTCTTCAGCTCGGGGACCTTGTCGTCGAGCGGAACCAGGAACTCGGGCCGGGCGAACGGCTGCAACGCCCCGTACGCGCGGAGATGTACGATGTCCGGGCCCTTGCCGGCCTGCATCGCCGCCGACAGGACCGTGGCGTATTCGGTGGGCTTGTACGTCTGGAATTGGATCGACACCCCGGGGTTCTGCGCTTCGAACTTCTTGATCATGCCCTCGTAAAACGCCCGGTCTTCGCCCCGCCAGCTCCAGAACGTCATCGCGGCCGTCCCCTGACCGACGACCGCGGCCGGCCAGAGGCCGGCCACCAGCACCGCCGCGGCCAGCGCCCCCCAGATCCGCCTACGCATGCGTCACCCCCGATGCCCACGATGCCGGCCTGTCCGGCGACCCCCCGCGGACGGCCGGCTGACATCGGTGCTCTTTAGTGCGGCGCCGCGGGTCTCCTTCGTCCCGCCGCCCGCGGCGTGACAACCGCCGGCGAATTCGTTAGGCTTGAACCCGTGGACACGCCCGTCGCCCCGGACGCCTCCGGCCTCCGGAACCGGCTGCTCGAGGACATCCGCACCACCGCGGCCGGCCGGCCGGTCGTGGTCGCCTTTAGCGGCGGCCTCGACAGCACCGTGGCGGCAGCCCTGGCACGCGACGCCCTCGGCCCCGGACACGTGCTGCTCGTCACCGTCAACATGGGGCCGTACGCCTACGCGCGCGGCAACGAGATCGTGCTCGAGGTCGCGGAGTCCCTCGGGCTGCAGCAGCGGTGCCTGCTCGGCCAGTACCGGCAGCACCGCGTGCAGGCCGCGGGGCCGGCGTGCAATCGCTGCACGCGCGAGATCAAACTCGGCATGGTCAAGGCCGCGTCCGCCGGGCGGCTCGTGCTCACCGGGGCAAACCGCAGCGACACGTGGGGCCAGTTGGGTCTCAGGGTCTGCAACGGCTACTACGCACCCCTGCTGGATCTCGGCAAGCCGGAGATCCGCGCGCTCGCCGACGCGATGGGCGTGCGGCCGCCGCGGATCGGCGAGCACCCGGGCCGCGAGGGATGCAAACTGAAGCATCTGCTCAAACCGCTCGTCTCGCCCGACTACCACGGACAGGCGGTGGCCCGGGCCAACGAGGTGGTGCTGCGGGTGCTCCGAGAGGCCGGCGTCGCCGCGGACCTCGCGAACGTGAAGATCATCGGGCCGCTCGGGCGCAACATCGGCCTCGTCAACGTGCGGCCGATCCCGGGACCGGAGATCCGGGCCCGGCTGTGCGCGGCCCTCGGAGCGCTCCCCGAGCTCGCGGAAGTCCACGTCGTGGACGGGCCGATCACGCTGGTGGCGAAGGCCAACCCGTCGATTCTGCACGACGCCCACGCCCGGCACTGGATCGAGCGCGGCCGCCTGGCGCCGGACTTCGCCGCCCCGATCCGGGTGGACTGGCAGCCGACGACCAACCGGCGGCTGGGCACGTTCCACATCGTCGGGTTCCGCGCCGGCATCGCAGCCTGAGCCGAGTCCGTCACCGGCGCGGCCGAGCCGTCCGCGTCCGGTACCAGAACGCGATTAGCACGAGGGTGCCGGCGCCGGCGGCCCACACCAGCGCGGCCCAGAACTGCCACCACGCCGCGTGCTCCGTCAGCGCCCCGCCGACGACCATCTGCATCGGCAGGTAGGACGGCAGGAATTCGACGACCTGGCGGTTGGCCGCCGCGCTGCCGATCGGGTTCTGCAGGAACGTGTCCACCAGGCTCAGCATGATGACGAAGAAGAAGCCCTCGAGGTCGCCCGCCAGGGCGACCCCGGCCAGCATGCCGATGGCCACGTAGGCGCAGACGGCGGCGAACGTGCCCGCGGCGACCACCGCGAAGTGCCGCAGCGGGAAGAACAGCCCGAGCACCGCGGCGGCGTAGGCCGCGACGGCGAGCGATGCGAGGCCGAGCGCGACGAGGCGGCCGAGGACCAACGCGGCGCGGGAGTGGCCGCACAACACCAGCCGCTGATCCACGGCCTGCGACTGCCGCATAACGCTCAATCCCACAAACCCCATGATGAGCGTCGTCGCGTTCAGCATCCCGGTCAGCAGACCGAGGCGCGTCTGGCTCGTGGCGACGAAGAGGTTGAAGGCGCGCAGCTTGAAGGCGATCGCGCCCTCGGAGACGGCCGCGATAATCCCGCACCACGCCGGCAGATACGCGAGCAGCAGCATGATCGCAAACCGGTTGTGCCGTTGCTCGATGAGGCTCAGCCGAAACGTGGCCCGAAACTGCGCGATCACGCGCCGCGTTCCGCCGTCAGCACGCCGTCCTGGAGCCGCAGCACGCGGTCGAAGCGCGCCAGCTCGTAGAAGAGGTGCGAGATGATCACCACCGTCTGGCCGGCGCCGCGGTATTCTTCGGCCAGCGCCCAAAACCGCTGGTACGTCTCCCAATCGAATCCTTGGTACGGCTCGTCGAGCAGCAGGACGGTCGGCGTGTGCATCAGCGCGAGCACGAGGTTCAGCTTCTGGCGGGTCCCGCCGCTCAGGTCCCGCACCAGCGCGTGCCGGAATTGCTGCAACGCCAGGCGCTCGAGAAGCGCGTCGGCCGGCGCCGTGCGGTCGAGCCGGTACGCGGCGGCGAACCACTCGAGGTTTTGGGCCACCGTCAGCGCGGCGTGCACCTGCGGCTCCTGGGGGCAGTACCCCAGGCGGCCGTGGACCTCCACGTGCCCGTGCGAGGCCGGCAGCAGGCCGGCGAGGATGCGCAGCAGCGTCGTCTTGCCAGCGCCGTTTTCGCCGACGATGCCGATCATCTCGCCGGGGTGCGCGCGGAAGGTGACCCCCCGCAGCACGCGGTGACGGCCGAACGCCCGGGCGACGTCCGTGGCGGCCAGCGAGGCGTGCATGCTCACGCGTCGAGGCGGTGTTGCTCGATGTACTCCCAGTCGATGTCCTGGCCGAGCCCGGGTTTCTCGGAGATCCGGACGGAGCCGTCGTGGTCGAGTGGGTCGATCACCTCGGTGAGCCACGGGGTGGCGGTTTCGTAGTCGAGAAACGGGTGCAGCAATCCCCGTTCATAGTACTCGCCGGGAAAGCCCATGGCTCCGAGCACCTGCAGATTCGCGGCGCCGCCGCCGTGCACTTCGAGCGGCACGCCGAGCGACTCGCAGAGGTGGATCGCCTTGAGCATGGGCGTAATCCCGCCGAGGTTCGCGGAGTAGCGGCTGATGTCGGAAGCGCCGCGCAGGATCCACTCCGCCCGGGTAAACATCTTCCCCTCGGCGGTCTCCGGGCCCACAAGCGGGATGCGGAGCTGGTCCGCGAGCCACACGTACGAGCTGACGTTGTGCTCGTCCATCGGCTCCTCGAACCAGTAGAAGTCGAGCTCCTCGAGCGCGCGCCCGATGTACAGCGCCTCTGTCCGGCTGTAGTCGTGGAAGCAGTCGAGCATGAGACGCACGCCGGGGCCCACCCGGTCCCGCACCGCCCGGCAGGCGGCGACGTCTCGTTTGGGGTCGGGGCCGAGCGGGGGCATCCAGGTGTGCAGCTTGATCGCGGGGTAGCCCCGCTCGACGAGTCCCACGGCGAACTCCGCGTACGCCTCCGGCGAATTCAACCCGCCGGGGAGATCATCCCCGCACATGGTGCTGGCGTACGCGGGCACCCGGGTGCGGAAGCCGCCGAGCAGCCGCGAGATCGGCACGTGCGCGAGCCGGCCGGCGAGGTCCCACAGCGCGACGTCGAGCACGGCGATCCCGCGGTCGGTCAGCACGTCGCCGGCGAGACGCTGGTGGCGGCGCAGGGTCTGCCAGATGCGCTCGCGGTCGAGGGGATGCTGCCCCACCAGGATCGGCCGGGCCGCGGCGGCGAGCGCCTCGCTGCCACCAAAGCAGTAGCCGTCGATCCCGCTCTCGGCCTGGACGACGGTCAGGGTCTGGACCGCCTCGTGGGCGGGCCCAGGGTGGCCGTGGCCCTCCGCATCGCGCACCACGCGCGACGTGTAGCGGAACCGGATCACCCGGACGTCTTCGATCCGCATTGCGACCTCCTACGCGGAGTACGGGTCCGCCGCGTCGCGGAGGCCGTCGCCGAAGAAGTTGAACGCCAAGACCGTGATCGAGATGAACACGGCCGGGCTCAGCAGCCACGGGTAGTGCCGCAGGGATTCCAAATTCTGCGCTTCCTGCAGCAGCACCCCCCAGCTCGTGAGCGGCGGCCGCAGTCCGAGGTTCAGGAACGACAGCGCCGTCTCCGCCAGGATCATGCCGGGCATCGCAAGTGTGGCGATGACCACGATGAGCCCGAACACCTGGGGCAGCAGGTGCCGGAAGATGATCCGCGCATCGCTCGCGCCCATCACCCGGGCCGCCGTGACGAACTCCTCGTCCCGCAGCGCGAGCACCCGGCCGCGGAGCTGGCGCGCCAGCCACGTCCAGCCGATCACCGACAGGATCACCGTGATCGCGAAGTACACGCGCTCCGGCGGCCAGTGCTGGGGGAGCGCCGCGGTCAGCGCCATCCACAGCGGGATCGCCGGAAACGAGCGGATGACCTCGATTCCGCGTTGGACGAGCTCGTCGATCGGGCCCCCGTAGTAGCCGGACACGACGCCCAGGACCGAGCCGATGACGAGGCTGAGCGCCACGCCCACGAGGCCGATCGTGAGCGACATCTGGCTGCCGATCAGGAGCCGCGACAGCATGTCGCGCCCCTGCCGGTCCGTGCCCGCGAGAAAGACCCCCATGTCCGGATCCGCGACGCCGAAGAGGTGCACGTCCGACGCGATCAGGCCGGCCATCCGGTACGGTTCGCCGTGGACGAAGAAGCGGACCGGGATCCGGCGGCGGCCGTCCGGGGCAAACGTGGTGAGCAGGGTGTTCTGATCGACCTTCGACGTGATGCCGTCGACGTAGAAGCCGAGCCGCGGGCTGAAGTGCGGGGCCTGCGGCGGGAGATAGAGATACTGAATGAACCGCTGATCCACCGTGTAGGGCGCCAGGAAGTCCGCGCACAGGGCCATGACGTAGAACAGCGCCACGACGGCCCCCCCGGCGAGCGCGGCGCGGCTGCGGAGGAACCGCCGCCACACCAGCTGCCGCCGGGACACGCCCGACCGTGCGGCGGGCGTCGCGGCGGCAACCGCGGCCGGTGTGCCGGGGAGCGCGGCCTCCACCTCCATCCCCTCGAGCGCGCTCATTGGTACCGGATGCGCGGATCCATGAACGCCAGCGCCACGTCCGCCAGGAGGTTCCCCAGCATCAGCATCAGGCTTAGGAACAACAGGAACGTCCCGGCAAGGTACATGTCCTGGCTCGTGAGCGCGCGGATGAGCATCGGGCCCGTGGTCGGGATGGAGAGCACGATGCCGAGGATCGTCGCGCCGGAGATCAGCTGGGGCAGCTGCATCCCCATGACGCTGATGAGCGGGTTGATTGCCACCCGGACGGCGTGCCGGTTGATCACGACCCGCTCCGGAAGCCCCTTCGCGCGGGCCGTGCGGACGAACTGCTGGCCCGTGACCTCGAGCATGCTCCCGCGCAGGATCCGGACCAGTTGCGCCGTGCCGCCCGCGCCGAGGATGAGGGCCGGCCAGAACAGGCGGTTCGCGAGGTCGAGCACCTTGGCGGCCGACCACGGCGCCTCCGCCAGCTCCGGGGCCGAGAGCCCGCTCAGCGAGGCGCCGAAGACGAAGATGCCGACAAAGAGATACACCAGTCCGAGCAGGAAATCGGGAATCGACAGGCCGCCGAACGTGACGAAGGTCAGCAGGTGATCCAGGCCCGAGTACTTGTGCGTGGCCGAGTAGATGCCGACCGGGACGGCGATGACCCACATGAGCGCCAGCGAGAGCAGCGAGAGGGCCATGGTTAGCCCGAGCCGGCCCGCGATCAACTCGGCCACCGGCCGCTTCCACTCGAACGAATAGCCGAAGTCGCCGCGCGGAAAGCCGGCGATCCACTTGACATAGCGCACGTACTTCGGCTGGTCGAGCCCGTACTGGTGGCGGAGGTTCGCCATCGCCGCCGCGTCTGCGCCCGACCCGGAGCTCGCGGCGTTGGCCGCGAGCGACGTGAGGAAGTCGCCCGGGGGCAGCTGGATGATGATGAAGCAGACGATCGAGACGAAGAACAGCGTCGGGATCATCGCCCCGAGCCGCCTCGCGATGTAGGCGAGCATGCCCCGCGTCCCCGAGAACCCGGCCGGCTACGCCTTCTTGAAGAAGAACTGGCAGGGGTCCAGATTCCCCGGCGACATGATGACCCAGTCCTGCGTGTAGTGCGCCGGGACGTTTTCCATGTTGTCCTTGACGATGACCGGCACGGGCACCACGCCGACCGTGGTGATGGTCGTCGCCTCTTCGGCGGCCATCCGGATGAGTTTCTTGCCGAGGTCGACCTGTTTCGCCTGATCCACCGTGACCTTGAACAGGTCGTACAGCTGCTGCGAGCGCGCCAGCGGCCCGGTCGGCCGCTCGCCGCGCGCGCCGCCGGTCTTGTAGTACACGCCGAATGCCGGCGCCATCCACGACCGCTCATCGAACGGGAACACGTAGATCGGGTCCACAAACGGCTCGATCCCGCGGTCGGTCCCCCAGGTGGCGATCTGCACCTCGTTGCCGGTGGCGCGCGGCCAGTAGAGATCGCGCGACATCGTCTTGACGACCGCCTTGACGCCCACCGCGTTCCAGTCGGAGGCTGTGAGCTGGACCGCGTCCAGGTCGGCGCCCTGCATTTGCGTCTCGATCGTGATTTCGAGCGGCCGCCCGTCCGGGCGCAGGCGGGTCTTCCCGTCCGGGCCGAGCTTGAGGCCGGCTTTGTCCAGGTATTCGCCGGCCCGCTTCGGATCGTGCTGCTGGTAGAGCGTGTTCACGTCGGGCACGAAGTAGGGGGAATCGGGCACAACGAGCTGGCCGTTGATGACGCCCTGGTTCAGATACGAGACGGCGTTGATCTTCTGCCGGTCGATCGCGTAGGAGAGCGCGATGCGGAAGTTGCGGTCCTGGAAGATCTTACGCAGGACCGGGTCGTGCGGATAGGTCTGGTTCGGCCAGAACACAACCTGGCCGCCCTGCGCCGACGCCCACCGCAGGACGTGGTAGTGGCACGCGGCGGACTTCTCGACAAACAACGGGTACTTCTTGAGGTCCATGCTCCGGTACTGCATGTCGATCCGGCAGGAGAGGGCGAGGCCCGCGGCGGCCTCGTTGCTCTCGACGAGGGTGTGCTCGACGCGGTCGATGTACGGCAGCTGCCGGCCGGCCGGGTCCACCTTCCAGTAGTAAGGGTTGCGGTCCGCGATGAGCGTGGCGCTGCCGGGCGTATACTGCGAGACCGGCCAGGGGGTCATGGACGGACGTTGCGGATTGAGGTCGTCCGCCTTCTGGTTGAAGAGCTTGTAGTCCGTGACCGCGGAGTTGTACTTGGGGTGGAACTGCTTGAGATAGTGGGCGGGCGCGTAGAACCCGAACCGCTCGAAGCTGAGCGGCCACTGACAGCCGTGGAACGCCAGCATCCGCAAGACCATCCCGTTCGCCGCGGCGAACGAGAGCCGAAGCGTATAATCGTCGACCTTCTCCGGCACCATCAGCTTCTCGCCCACCACCCACTCCGCGTGCGGCGCCGCCGACAGCTCCTTGTTGAGCTCGATGTCGTGCCACCAGAACAGGACGTCATCAACAGTCCACGGATGCCCGTCGGACCATTTGAGGCCTCGCCGGAAGTACAGGGTCAGCGTCTTTCCGCCGTCGGTGAACGTCCAGCGCTTGGCCAGCCCCTGCTGGATCGGGTCCCTGGGATTCCGGGGCCAGCGCAGCACCTCTTCGTAGTTTAGTCGCTGCCACGCGTGAAAATCGGCAGGGCCCTTCCAGACACGATGCCACGTGCCGCCGTACTCGCCGGCCGTCTTCACCGGCCGGACGACGAGGACGTCCTCGGCATGCGGGAGGCGCTCGGCAAGCGCCGGCAGCTTGCCCTGCTGGACCAGCGTGGCGAGCATCGGGGCTTCCTGGAATTTCGTTGCGGGCGCCGCCACGGCACTCGCCTGTGCGCCCGGCGCAAGTCCGCGGAACGCGGAGGCGGCCGAGAGCGCCCCCGCGGCCACGCCGGAGAGTTGAAGAAACTTTCGTCGCGGGATCTTCCTGGTCATGCCGGTTCCTCCCCCTGTGATCCCTCACGCCGGCCCCGGCCGGCGTGGCCCCCCGGAGCGGGTACGCGCCCTACCAGCGCGGCTTGATCGGAAGCCACCCCGGATCACGCTTGACGAGCTCGGCGGTATCGTCGCGCTGGCGCACGACACCGCGCCGGAACGCGTCATGGCAGGCCGCGAGCCGGTCTTCGTCGAGATCGACGCCCAGCCCGGGCCCCGGCGGCACGGCGAGCGTGCCGTCCTCGAACGCGAACGGCCGGCCGGCCACGATGTCCTCGGTCAGCCAGGGGTAATGGGTGTCGGCGGCCGCCACCATGGCCGGCACGACGGCGGCCAGATGCGTCATGGCCGCCATCGAGATCCCGAAGTGGCTGTTGGAATGCATGCCGATGCCGAGGTGAAACACCCGGCAGACGCGGCCGAGTTCCTGGCAGGCCCGCAATCCGCCCCAGGCGTGGTGATCGGAGAGGACGACGTCCACCGCGCCGCGCGACACCGCCGGCGCGATCTCGTCCCACGACGTCACGCACATGTTGGTCGCCAGCGGCATGGCGATGCGCTCCCGCACCCTGGCCATGCCCTCGATGCCCTCGGTCGGATCTTCGAGGTACTCAAGCCACACACCGGCGCGTTCCAGGTCGTGCGCCACGCGGAGGCTGGTCTCCACAGACCACACCGCGTTGGGATCGAGGCGCAACGCGTACCCGGGGCCGAAGCGCTCGCGGAGGAGCCGCATCGTCTCGACCTCCTCCGGCGGCGGCAGGACGCCCCCTTTGACCTTGAGCGTGCGGAAGCCGAACCGTTCGACGAAGGCCTCGGCCAGGCCGACCATCTGTTCCGCGGACCCGACCTCTCCCCAGGCATCGTCGTCGGCGTATTTGTAGAAGAGGTAGGCGCTGAACGGCACGCGCTCGCGCACCGGTCCGCCGAGCAGATCGCACAGGCGCCGGCCGGCGGCGCGGCCGATCAGATCGAGGCAGCCGACTTCGATCGCGCCGGCGAGGACGGTGTCGCGCAGACGGTAGATGAACCGCTGCACGTTATAGGGGCTTTCCCCGACCACGACCTGCCGGGCCCGTTCGACGGCGAGCGGACCGACTTTGTCAGGACCGTACGTCTCGCTCAGGCCCACGAACCCGTCGTCCGTCGTCAGGCGGAGAATGGTCCGGAGAAAGTACGGCGCGTGGACGCCCCAGGAGTTGCGCAGCGGCGGATCGGGCGCGGCGACGGGCGTGGCCTCCAAGGTGGTGATCCGCACCGGTTCCTCCCATGCCCACGGATGGGTACCGTCGCGCTCGCGCCATCAGCGCTCGAGGCGTCAAGCCCTTCGCCGCGCGGGCCACCGGTCCTCCGCCCCGGGTGCGTGGACGGGGTTCCTGGTCTTGGGTCTGTGGAGTAAAGCTCTGCGCGTGACGTTCTGTTACAGGTCCAGTTTGAGGATCTCGCCACGCGCGGCGGGACATCGTCGCGCCGCCCTTTGGTCTGAATCGGGGCCTGTCAGGGTATGCGGTTTATCAGCGCAATACTGTCGCCCGAGGAGGACCTCTCTCGGCCCAGTGGAGGTCCGTACGAGAAACACCGCCCTGACTTTGAGCTCGGACCGTCCCGTCGGTCATGGACTCCGTGGCGTAGCGCATCCGCGGCCGCGGCGGTTTGGATTGTCCGCCCGTGTCATCGTCCTTGTGCTCACCGCTATTTTCCTGACTTCTGGGCTTAGTTTCTACGAGGTCGCGGAGCAGCGTCGCGAGGAGGCCCAGCGCTCAGATCGTCTCTATCGTCCCGCGTGGGGGGAGGCGCAGACTCGAGCGTACATCCGGGAGCAGGCCGGCAGGCAATTCGATCCGCGGGCGGCTGACATGTTCTTGACGTTGAGCGGTTGGGGGTCCGGCTAACTACTCGCGGCTCGAGACCGGCCCGTGCGGTGGGCATTCACAGCCCCGGTACGGCGAGTGCACAGGCGGCGAGGGGGAAGAGAGACCCCGGGTGCGTGGACCGAACGGGGCGTCCGGGCTATACTGGGCGCGTGAGCACTCCCGCGGCGCTCGCCGCCGCCGTCAAAGCCGAAGCGCGCGCCGCCGGATTCGACCTGTGCGGGATCACAACGGCCGCGCCGTTCGCCTTGGAGGGCCGGGCGCTCACCGATTGGGTGGCGCAGGGCTACCACGGCGAGATGGCCTACATGGCCCGCAACGCCCCGCGCTCACCGGCGCCGGCGGCCGTGGTCCCCGACGCCAGATCGCTCGTCGTCGTCGGCCTCTACTACGGGGACGCCGTCCCGGGCGGCACCGACGGCGATGCGGGGGCACCCTTGTCGGCCGGCCGCGACTGTTGGCCGGCGGCCGGGCCGCGCGGGCGGATCAGCCGCTACGCTCACGGCGACGACTATCATCTCGTGATGGAACCCCGCCTGCGGCGGCTCGCGGAGTTCCTTCGCACCCGCGGCGCGCGGATCGCACGTTACTACGTGGACACCGGCCCGGTCATCGACCGGGCGGCGGCGCGGCGGGCCGGCCTCGGCTGGTTCGGCAAGAACACGATGATCATCACTCAGCGCGCGTACGGCTCGTGGGTGTTTCTCGGGGAGATTCTCACCGATCTCGCGCTCCCGCCGGATGAGGCGGCCGAGGGCGACTGCGGCCGCTGCCGCATCTGCCTCGACGCCTGCCCGACCGGCGCGATCGTCGCCCCGTACACTGTGGACGCGCGGCGCTGCATCTCGTACCTGACGATCGAACACCGCGGATCCATCCCGCGCGACCTGCGGCCGCAGATCGGCGGCCACGTCTTCGGCTGCGACATCTGTCAGGCGGTGTGCCCCCACAACGCGCGGACCGCGGCGGCGCGGCATCCCGAATTGGCGCCGCGGCCCGACACCGGCGCCCGGCCGGAACTGATCCCGCTGCTCAACATCGGCGAGGCCGAGTTTCGCCGGCGGTTTCGCCGCTCGCCCGTGAAGCGCGCGAAGCGGCGGGGGTTCCGCCGCAACGTCGCCGTGGCGCTCGGCAACGCGGGGGACCCCGCCGCGGTCCCGGCGCTCGCCGAAGCACTCCAGGATCCCGACGCGTTGATCCGTGGGCACGCCGCGTGGGCGCTGGGGCGGATCGGCGGCGACGCCGCGCGCCGGCACCTGCGCGACCGGCTGCTGCATGAGCCCGATCCGGAGGTGCGGGACGAGCTCGACGGCGCGCTGCGGGATGCCGGCGAGGGGAGACGGGTCCAGACCGCGTAAAGATGGGCCCATGAGCCTCCAGGGACGCCGCATCCTGATCACGTCCGGCCCCACGCGGGCGCCGCTCGACGCCGTCCGCTTTCTCTCCAACAAGTCAACCGGCCGGCTCGGTTCGCTCATCGCCGAGGCCGCGCTCGAAGCCGGCGCGGACGTCACGTTCGTCTACGGCCGGGGCAGCGCCCTGCCCCTCGTCCGCGGCGGGCGCATCGATCATCTTCGCGTGCTGCCGATCGACACCGTCGACGAACTGGTCGCGGTGTTCCGGCAGCAGCTGCCGACCGGCTTCGACGCCGTCGTGCACGCGATGGCCGTGCTCGACTTCGCGCCGGCCGAGACGCGCGAAGAGAAAGTGTCCAGCAACCAAACGGAGTGGCTCGTCCGCCTGGTGCCCACGCCGAAGGCGGCGGGGCTCGTGCACGATCTCGCCCCGCGGACGTTTTTCATCGGGTTCAAGCTCGAGGTCGCCAAGTCGCCTGCCGAATTGGTCGGGATCGCCGCGGACTGGGCGCGCCGCACGCAGGCGGATCTCGTCGTGGCCAACGACATGCGCGACATCGAGCACGGCACCCACACGGGCCACTTCGTCCGGCCGGACGGCACCGTGGAGCAGGTCGTGCAGGGCAAGGAGATGATCGCCCGCGCGCTCGTCGCTCTGCTGGGACGGCGGCTCGGCGATCGAACCGAGCCCGCGGGCCGGCGCGAATAGAACGGCCCCCGGTCCCGCTCAGGCCCGGGGGCCTTGGTGCGCGATGCAAACCGCCGGCGGGCTGTGCCGGACCCTACACGCTACGCGTCCGTACGCACGCGCCTCTCAGCGGAGGTCACGAAAGGGGATCGGCGGCACCGGGGCCGGCAGTCCCGTCACGTTAATTATGACTTGGGTGGCGAGGTATTGGATTGTCGCGGCGACCAGGGTCATCGTATTGAGCGGCAGCAGCACCGACGTGATCGACAACGGGACGAGGAACAGGCGGCCCTTGAGTTTCGGACCGGCCGGGGTGTTGAGCCGCACGAGCTGCCCCGGCGGAATCCTGGTCCCCTGCGGGACGAACGCGAGGAACGTTCCGCCGGTGTCGCGCAAGACAGAGATCATGAAGCACTGCCCGGCCGGAATCACGACGCCCCCGGCGCCGAGCCGCGTCGTCGGACAGAACAGCTGCCCCGCGTGACGGACTACAACTTTGGAGGGCGCTTCGGAAGCGCCCGGAGTGCCCGGCGCGCCCTTCGGTCCAGGCCCGGCCGCGGCCGGCAAGACCGCAAGGGCGGCGATCATCAACCCCGTCAACAAGAGCGACCCGGCTCTCGTCACGTCTGCACCTTCCTTTGTGTTCTCAGTGTCTTCTCTTGATCTGACAACGGCGGGACAAAAATCAGCACTAGGATAATACCCCAAACCGGTTCGATGTACTCATGTCCTCAGGAGGCCAAAACGGGCCGCGGGGCCGGGGTTCGCGGCCCGCACCCTTTGACGCTCGCCTTCGGCAGGGAATATAATGAAGACGCCGTATCCGGCACTACAGGGCGAGCGGGAATAGCTCAGTGGTAGAGCATCTGCTTCCCAAGCAGAGGGTCGCGGGTTCGAATCCCGTTTCCCGCTCCAGATTTATCAAGCCTTTGCGATTGCTCACGGCGACACAGACACCACGTTCTGTAGCCTAGGTGTAGCCAATCCCTCAACTCGAATGGACACCCGAATGTGGTACCACCCAAAGGTTGCAAGATGGGAACAAAAACGCCGGTACCCCGCTGCGCCACGCGCCGGATCCGGCCTAAACCGATAGGGGTAGTATCGACCTGCCAAGTTCGTGAAACCTCTAGCGGCCTACATCCAACCTCATGCGTGAATTTCATGCAAGCAGGCGCGTCGCTGGCATACGCGTGAAATGATCTGGCCCAAATGATCACTAATGCTGCCGTCGCGGACGAGCCTAACCATTTCGGCATATTTGTCACCTTCGGCTCGCCGGAACCTATTGCGGAAATCCGGCCCGGTAAGGTATCCCTCACTCACCGCTTCATCTAAACAAGCCTCCGGTCTGGCGGCACCGGGATATTGTCTTCCGGCAACCAGGGCATCGTGCTTTAGATAATCTCTTTTGGGCGTGCCGAGAGGCGTGATGTATTTGCCGAAGAGATATCGCAGTTGCAATGCCGTTGGACAAGACTCTGCAGTAGGAACCGGCCTGCCCGTCCGGGCGGCCAACCATTCCTTGATTTGTCCCGGGTCATCGAGGAGCTTGGAGCCAACGAAGATGGAAAAAGCACGGCTTGAGTCCCCAAACCGCGCATCCCTTAAATCATTATCGCCTTCGAAACGCGTGCGGTGAAGAAACGTCCCCTCAAATAGCGCTCCCCGAAGATCGCAGTCCCTGAATACCCCATGCGAAAGATCGGATTGTCTAAATGAAACGCCGGACAAGTCGCGATTCATAAAACGAAGGCCAGCCAGATTTCTACTCTCAAAAGTGAGTTGCGTACGTTTGATGACATCGCGGCCCGGACGAGCAAGCATGAGTAGCGAAAGCAGAACTTTG
>DASYZR010000048.1 GCA_035945995.1 bacterium | reverse complement strand
GGCTTGAGCTTTGAAAGAAGCTCGCCGCCATCTCCTCGGGGTCGATCGTGCCCGGTGTGGTATCCGAGACAAAGGTGTAGTGCTTCCCCTCGGTCACCGCGCTGAAGAACCGCGCCGCATCGATCTTGTTGATACCCGCCTTCACCCCGACCGCGGCGAGATCTGCCTGAATCAACTCTGCGATGCGCGGCCAAAAGTCGTTGGTCTGAACCCAAATGTCGGCGTCGAAGCCGTTTGACAATCCCGCAGCGGCAAGCGACTGTTTCGCCTTGGCAGAGTCGTAAGGATAGTAATTGGCAAGTTCCGGCGCGTACGCCCAACTCGCCTTGGGAAAGTACCCGCTGGCGGCGTCGGCCGCGCCGTCGAAGACGACGTCGACAATCTTCCGACGATTGACCGCATAGTTGAGGGCGCGCCGGACGTCGGGCTTATCCAACGGCGGCTTGAGGGAATTGATGCCAAGATACCCCAGGTTGAGTGCGGGCGTCAATGCGACGGTGAGGTTTGAGTTGCTCCGGAACCGAGACAATTCCTGAAAGTCGATGAACGGCGTGGCATCGATTTCGCCGGAGAGGAGCCCGGCCGTCATCGTGGCAGAATCGGCCACGACGTTGATTACCACCCGGCCGACTTTGGGCTGACCCGGCCGCCAATAATTGGGATTGGCGTCCATCACCGCTCGATTACCCTTGACGGCTTCCACGAATGTGAAAGGGCCGGTGCCCACGGGACGCCGCCCGTAATCATTGGGCGCCGTTTTTATGGATGCCGGGCTCATGAAGCCGGCGGCGTAATGCGACATCAGGGCCAGCTGAGCGGCCGACCGGTATTCGCGAATCATCTGCACTTCGTACTTGCCGGTCGCGCGCCACTCTTTGACGCCGAGAAAGAGGTTGGAGCGAAAGACAGCGAGTTTGTTGTAGAATGGATGCTGGTCGTCGATCATTCGCATGTAGTTGAAGACAACAGCGTCGGCGTTGAAGGGCGTGCCGTCGTGGAACGTCACGCCTCGGCGCAGTTTGAACGTGTAGACACGCCCGTCGCTTGAGATCGTCCACGACTCCGCGAGCCCGGGGACGAGCTGCTTCCCGTCGTAGGACTCGACCAGGCGATCAAAGATGTTCATCAAGACCCACGTATGGGCCCATCCTTGAAAACTGACGCCAGGATCGTAGTTGTCCCCGACCGATTCCCCGCCCACGGTGAAAACACCGGTGGACCGGACGGCAGCGGCGAAGGCGGATCGTGGGAATGCGTACGGCGCGAGCAGCGTCGCCGCACCCGACGCCACCGCGGCGGCGAGGAACTCGCGACGTCTAGTGCCGTCTGGGCTACCGACTAACCCGTGTTCGATTGGACTCCGTTTTGAGCGCATTGTTTCGCCTCCCGACTTGAACGCGTCGATCAGTGGGTCCACGCCGCATGTTGCGTTTCTTCGGTCCGTACCACCTCGGTGCCCGACTTGAATGTGTAAATTCGCGAGGCCTGGTGCCGGACCGCTGCGTCCGCATCGGCGGCATCGAGCACGACAAGGTCCGCGCGGCGTCCTACGGTGATGTCCGGAGGTCCGGGTAAGCGCATCGCTAACCACGGCTCGACGGTCGCCAGGCGAAGAATCGGGACGCCGGCGATCGACGGCTCGCCAAGGTTGTAGGCGGCCGCGAGTAGGAAGGCGTCCTCCAACATATCGGCGGTCCCGAGCGGGTTCCACGGATCGCAGATGTGCCCCGTCGAGTAGCTCAGGTTGACACCGGCGCGCAGTAGCCGCTCGACGTTCGTCATCGCCCGCGTGATATCGCGCACCGGTGGATCCCACCACGCGCGGGCGGTGTGGAGCTCGGCGCCCGGCACGACCGTGACTCGAATGGCAGCGTCGCGAATGATTGCGAGCAGCGGCTCAGCCTGCTCCGGCGTCATCGCGCCGAGGCCACGAAGGTGCGCTACAGTTACGCGTCCCTGCCATCCGGACGCGGTCGTCAGCCGCGCGACCTCGGCCAGTTCCCACTCGGCCGCCGGCCGCGAGGCCGGGGTTGCGAGATCCACGTGAAGGTCGACGTCGCGGTCGTACTCCCGTGCGAGAGCGAAAACCGCGGCTAAATGTTCCGCGGCGGGTACGGCGTCAAAGGACGGTCCGCCACCTATGACGTCGGCGCCCATGGCCAGCGCCTCCCGAAGCAGATCCATGAGGCCCGGACGGGCGAGTAAGCCCTCTTGCGGGAACGCAACAAGTTGAAGATCCAACCAGCGTGCCCACTCGGCGCGCAATTCGAGCGCGGCTTCGAGGCCAGCCAAGCCAACCATGTCGTCTATGTCGATCTGCGCGCGGATCGCGATTGTGCCATGCCGGGAGGCAAGCTCGAGCGCCCTGTGCATACGCGACTTGATCTCGGGCCGCTCGGCCCGGCGCTTGAATTCGCGCAGCGCGCTGAAGAACTGCGGCCCGGTCTTGCCGTGGATGAGTGGAGATTGCCACAGAAACGCCTTGTCCAGATGGATGTGCGAGTCCACGAATCCGGGCAACAGCAGCCGACCGTCGATATCCACCTCTCGCGCGGCGCCGGACGCCGGGGCGGGGCCCGATGCCCGCGTGTCGCCGGAGGCAAGACGCGCACCGCACGCCGTGACACGTCCGGCCGTCACCGCCACGTCGCAGAGCTCGGGACGATCGAGGAGACGCGCCCGGCGCAACACGAGATCGTACATATCCCGCTTAGCCGATGCGCAGGATGCGCGCCATGTTGCGGCCCACGACCATCTCGTGCTCTCTTGGCGACGCCGTCGCGCGTCGGACCATCTCAATCTGGAGGTCGAAGTCGTTCGCCGGCCAGTCGGTGCCCATCACGACTTTCTCAGCTCCCGCCCCCTGGATCCCGATGCGGAGGCTTCGCAGCGGCACGACCGACGTTTCGAGATAGACGTTGGGATTGCGCTTCGCGACCATCGCCACCTCGGCCACTGACCACAGGATACCCATGTGCCCAAGTATCAGCGGGACATCGGGGAACGCCCGCGCCATCTCCTCATACTGCAACGGAGTGACCCAGAAGTCATGCATGCAGTGCCCGTACACGGCCAAGCCGTGGTCCGAGCACGCCTGGAAGATCGGATCCATCAACGGATGCGACGAGACCGGATGTCCCATCATCGTCGGGTGTAGTTTGAGTCCTCGAAATCCATGGTCGTGGGCCAGTCGGGCCATCTGATCCGCCGCGTCGGCGTCCCGAGGGTTAACCTCAAGGAAGCCGATGAGACGATCGGGGAACTGCCGGATGCCCGCGGCGATGAACTCGTTGTCTATATCCTGCCCCAGCGGACAAACGACCGCCTTATCGATGCCAGACCGATCCATCTCTGCGACGAACGCGGCCGCTGAGAGTTCCTGATGCATGAACAACTCAGGCGCGTTCGGTCGCGCTCGCCAGATATGGTTGTATGCGTCGATGATCAATCCGCCACGCCTCCTTTGCGACGCTCATTCGGCACCGTTCTGGCTGCATAGACCGGGACACGGGTCCGGAGCGCGGCGCTCGCCGTCACGTTTTCTTCAATTGGAGCGTAACGACTCATCTACGCGCCGTCACACCTCATCGCGTTCCTCCATCAGGTACATCTGCGCTAGCGCCTTAACGCTGGCCTTGGACTCCAAGATGTGCCTCTCCATTCGATCCGCGGCGCTAGCCGCATCCCCCGCCCGAATGCGGGCTAAGATCTCCAGGTGTTCTCGGATGGTCGAGGCCGCGCGTTCATGCCGTGTGTAGTCGATACGGCGGATGATGCGAATCCGTTCGTTGATGCGCCGCAGCGCACCGGCAAGCTCCCGGTTGCCGGTCGACGCGGCGACCCCGTAGTGGAACTCTTCGTCGGCCCTGAGCCAGACCAGAGCATCTCCGGCCGCCGGCGCACGCTGCATCTCCGTCCACGCGGCATCGAGCCGCGCCAGCGCCTCAGGCGCGCCGCGCTCTGCGGAGATGCGGGCCGTATGGCGCTCCACGCCGATGCGCAATTCATAAATCTCATCCACTTCGCGAGTGGTGAAAGCGCGGACGTAATAGCCCTGATGCGGGACGAGCGTGAGCCACCCTTCCTGCTCCAGCCGCCGTAGGGCCTCGCGTGCAGGCGTTCGGCTGACATGCAGGTCCTCCGCGACCTGCTCCTCTGTCATACGCTGACCGGGCCGGAGGATGTAGTCGAGGACCTTGTCCTTAAGCACGCGATAGACAGAATCGCCGCGCAACACTTTCTCGACGCCCTCTACCGTTGGGCCCGCCGACCCTCGTGTGCCGGTGTGGGCGACCCGGCCGTCTGCGGCCGCAGCCGTCTGCCTCGCCGTCACGATGCAGCCCAACGCGGCGAGCAGAGTGACAGGCGCCATGGCTCCGGCACGCGATCGTACAACTCATCCAGGCGCGCGGATCCCTCGATGGCCGCGGCCAGCGCCAGCACCGTCCCGTCGCCGCACGGCGCGCCGACGACCTGCAGTCCTATCGGCAGCCCACCTCCTGTCATGCCGCCGGGCACGCTTATCGCGGGAAACCCGATGAAACTCCAGGGCACACAGTTCCGCGAGAGCGAGACGAGGTGCTGCTCGGCCTGGTCCCTGCGCGGCGCTGGGATCAAGGTGGTGGGCATCAATAGCGCGTCGACCTGGACGAAGAGGCGTGCCATCCGCTCCGCGAACTCTCCACGATACCGCTGCGCCTGGAGGTAATCCACGGCGGATACCCGTGCCGCCTCGTCCAACTGCTCGTAAACGTCCTTCGTGTAGGCGGCCGGATACCGAACCAACCAGTCTCGGTGGTAGGCTGCCGCCTCGCAGCGGGACAGGACCAGTCCCATCGCGTTTGCCGTATCGAAGTCCGTGTCGCTCGGCTCCTTAAGATCTCGGAGTGTCACGCCCGCGGCAGACAACACGCGCGCGGCGCCGGAAACCGCGTCCGCGACCTCGACATCGGCCCCGACGAGGGCCGTCTCCGGAATGCCGATCCGCAGGCCGCGAACCGCGGTGCGCGCACTGCCGAGCAGATCCACCGTCCCCGTTTCGCGCGCGGCAATGTCCGCCACCAGCGCCGCGTCCTCCACAGTACGTGCCATGACGGCGCAGTGGTCCATGCTCCACGACAGCGGCACGATTCCATCCGTGGGGAGTAGCCCATACGTGGGCTTGTAGCCGACTGTCCCGCAAAGTGCGGCTGGCACACGGATCGACGCGCGGGTGTCCGTGCCCAGGGCCCCCAGGCACATACCGGTGATCAGCGCAATTGCCGCACCTCCCGAAGAACCACCTGGCACACGGTCTGGGTCCCACGGGTTCCGACTCTGAGGCTGCGTCACGCCGAGGGCAAACTCATGCGTGTGCGTCTTTCCGACTATGATCGCGCCGGCTCGGCGGATCTCTGCCACGGCCGCGGCATCGTTCGTGGTCGGGAACCCAGTAGGCACGGCCGAACTGGCAGTCGTCGGCATACCGGCCGCGTGGATAATATCTTTAATGGAACTCGGAATCCCCTCCAAGGCGACGTCTGTGGGCCCACTCTGCCCACGACCGGTCCGGCGGTCGATCGCCCGTGCCTGTTCGATCGCGTCCTTGTTCACGAAGGCAAAGGCGTTGTAGATGTGATTGTACGTTCGGATGTTTTCTAGAACCGCCGATACGGCGGCCTCTGCTCGGACTCGGCCGGTGCGAATGGCTCCCTGGAGACCGAGGATCGTCCCGAAATCCCGAGCGAGTCGCGTAGAGGGCCCTGCTTCGCTCGTTGGCCGCGGGCCACGCACGGCCGCGTCGCGCTGCCACTCCCGATTCCGCCGGTCCGAAAGGCGGTACTCAAAAGCCGGCCGCTGCTCGGCGCTTCCAGGCGTGTATCGGCGCAGTGTGCCGACCGCCTTGCGGAAGCTGTCCCTCGTCACCGTTCCTGTCAAATGGTTCAATTTTTGTCTATCCTTAGGCATTTGTATACTGAAATGTATACGGTACTGTATTCGACTTTCCGCCTAGCCGATCCTTCTTTCTGGCAACACTGATCCTTCCGATAGGCTCTTGGCACGGCGATTCCCGATCTGCAGGTTGCCGAGACGCTGCTCGACCATCGTCCACACCGTGCATAAGAATGCGCTGCGCGGAGAATCAATGCGCAAACCCCACGCCAAGATCGCACAGGGGCAGGAACCGCGGCGTCGCGCCTTGAACCAGCTATGCCACTCAGAAAGGGGTGATCCACTTTCTGGAGTGGCGGGGCGTCGGCTGTCGCTCCGGCCGCAGCGATTTGGCCGACCTGAGTGGTGCGTCATACGCGTTGAACGCGCGTTCGGGGTCGCTCCAGCCTAGATGTCCGAATCCAGTGGAATCCGCTGTTTTCGTGGGACTCGGAGACCAGGGTGACATCGATGGAGTTGAGGCGATGGCTTGATCTCGTTTTCCGAGAACGGTGAGGCGAGTATATCGTACGTATTTCTCGCCGCCCTTCAGCAGTGTCAGCGCCGGTGATAAACTGACCCAGATCGCCGGACTGAAAGTGACATTCCCTAATTCGTGTCAAGCCCCCCGCAGCGCCGGGCACCCTCTGCGATCATCGGAGCCTTTGGTTGATCGGATGCGCGGGACTCGGTAGAATCGATTTGGGAGGAAGCGGACGATCTCTGTGAGGAGCGCTTCGCGCTGCCTCGGTGAGCACCTATCGAGACGTCGGGCTTCCTCCTTCTGTTTGTGCGCCGTTCCGCTCTGACTTCTGCCGGCACCCGATATCTTGTCAGAATGATCGCCCGCGCTTCTTGCGCAGTCACCTCGTGCCCACCCACGTCTCGAAGGACGTAGTCGCGCTGCTCGGTGAGCACTGCGTGGATGCGCGAGGCGAGATGACTCATCACAGCCCCGATCGCCTTGTAGTGGGGCTTCCCCCGATGGACCATCTGATCGTAATAGATCTTGGCCAGTTGCGGATCCCAGCGCCGGGCAATCTCGGCCGCTTGGTAGAGTGCGAGCTTCACGCGCCGCGGGCCGGCTTTGGTCATCGTCAGTCCCTTCGCGTCGCTGTCGGCGGATTGTCGCGCATGCGGCACAACGCCCGTCCATCCGCGGAAGGCCGCTTGGCTGCGGAAGCGCTGAGGGGTGCCGACGGCCGCCAGGAGTGTGGGCGCCGTGACGGCGCCCAGTCCCTTGAGCGTGCCTAAACGGTCCTCAGGTGCCACCTTCCGGTACCGCCGAGCGATGGCGGACTCGAGATCCTCCAGCTCCTGCACTTCCACATCCATCAGCCGCAGTTCCCGCGTCAGCTCGTCCCGGACATCATCGAAGAAGCTCTCGGTCAAGAGCCCGGCATCGATAATCGGGCGATAGAGCCGCGTGAGCTGTTCGCATGCTGTGAGGAACCGCGGGGCGAGCCGATCGGGGAGCGCACCGCGCGAAAGCTTATCCAGCAAGGCTTTCCGCAGCACTGTCGCGTTCTGACCAGCAAGGGCGAAAGGATTCAAGGCGACGGTCAGCACCGCACGAAAGAGCGACTCCCAGGGTTTGCCCAGCACGTCCATGAGACCAGGCAAATATCCGCGCAGCAGCGCTTGGAGACGGTTCTTCCGGCCTGTCAGACTCTCGACCAAGCGCGCACGCTGGCGCGTCATCCGATCTAATCCCTGAAGTGCCGCCGGCGGGAGGTCGACGGCGTACAGTTCCTCGGGATCGACCAGCGGCATCTTAGCCAACGTGAGCGAATCGAGGCGATCGGACTTCGCGTCCCGCTTCAAGTATCGCCGCAGAGCAGCGACCTTACTGGTCTTGATGCGGACGACTTTGACGTTGGGATGTGTGGCCCGCAAGTAGAGGCTGGGGAGAAACCAGGCTAATCCGGTGGGTTCCATGACCACGACCGGTGTGCCGGGTGATGAGTCGTTCCCGCAGACATGTTGCTCGAGCTTCTGCATACCCACTGATGAGGAATCGAAGGTGAAGCGCTGCACCGGCTGGCCCATTGCGTCGAGGACGGTGCAGTCATGAGCGCCGTTGATGCTGAGATCGATGCCGATGCTGTGCCCGAGCACGCACATCCCTCCCATCGCAATGTCGAACCGAGCGATGGCAGCCGGGTTCGCATCCCCGGGCCCAGCGTTGCGTGTTTGTCATCCGGGGCCGCGCTACGCGCGCCCCAATTCCCCTAATCGGGTCCTCCCCGGGGACATCGCATTGTCACTTTCGAGGCAGCCTATAGGCTCCTCACCCACTACCGCGCCATGCTGGCCCGCAGGGAGGACCCTTCCTCATTCCATCCGTTCTCCCTGTCCTGTCCCTCTTCGAAGGACTGCGGTCAATATACAACCCACCCCCAGCAAAGTTACTCTCCCGACCTGTTCAGGTCGGGAGGTGACGATCTCACCTATGCTGGGAGGCAGGACGGTGAAGCAGCTGCTGGAGTTGCACGGCGCAGGCGCATTGGCGTGCCCGTCTTCGTATGGCTCCTCTAAGATCGCGCCCAAACTGGTCGTCACCCGGCGGCGCAAGCTCGCAAGCCCCTCGGGCGTCGCTTGGTATTCTTGCGTGCGGTAGTGTCGCGTATCGAAGGGCAAGGTGTGAGGCTCGTCCTGGGTCACGAATACGATAGGTTTCGCCGCGCATAGCGCACAGCCCACTTCCAACATGACGTTCGGGTTCTTGCCACTCAGATCCGCCACAATCACCCGCGCTCTTCGGATTGCCTCGAAGATCTGCTCGAGAATCACTCCCGGGCGGGCGATATCATCGGCCCGTGCGCACCTAAGATGCGCCTCCTCCACCCCGGCCCGAATACCCCTCTGTATAGTCCCGGCGCGATCAGGACCGCCGATGGAGCGAATGGACGAGGCCGCCGCTACCTCTCTCTACCGTTCTCGACCGTTTCTTCTTCGATACGATAGTACTCGTCCAACCCTATCGTGTCTTCGATTTCCTTTCGGACCGGAATAAAAGTGGCCTGATCCATGCCTGTTCGCCCTGTCCTCTTGAGCGTTTCAAACAGGTCTTTCACGGATTTCGCGGCAACGTTGATAGCGCTAATGGCGTCGTTCGCCATTTTGTAGCCCATCGATTCCAAGTCACTCAACGGTAGAATCGGTCTCCCGAGCCGGTTACCTTCGCTGTTGATGTATGTCACGTGTCCATTGATCTCTCGCGGGGCCTTGCGCGCTTCTTCGAGGTTATTGGGGAACACGGCCACGAAGTCCGCGCCGGCCTCCAGATACAAATTCGCTCTTCTGATACCCTCGGCGAACCCGTACGTCAGCATGGCATCGGTACGAGCCCCGATGAGAAAATCCGGGTCTGTCCGAGCCTTCAGCGCATAGCGGAGCTTATCGCACAACACCTCGGGCGGGACAAGATGCTCGATGCCCTTATGATAGTGGACGCGCTTCGGAAACACCTGGTCTTCGATTCGGATGCCGGCCACGCCTGCCCGTTCGAACTCACGAACCGTTCGGACGATGTGGGCCGGTTCGCCATAACCCGCGCCCGCATCGATCAATAACGGGATCGTGACGGCAGCGGTAATGCGGCTGGCGGCACCAACGGCGTCTTCCAGACATAGCAGTGGCTCCGGGACACACAGACTTGCACCCAGCGAGTAGGCCCCGAGGTTGATGCACTGGAACCCCACTCGCTCGGCGATGCGAGCCGTCAACGCATCGTAGGCGATCGGAATATGAATGATTCCAGGGCGCTTCAGCAGCTGGCGCAACGCTGTGGATGACCGTGTCATTGAGAGAGCCTCCTCGCAGGCGGCGCGGTTGTCCGTATCGGCCCTCGCCTAGCCGTGAAGCATGGATGCGGCCCGGCGGGCGGCAGGGTTTGCCGGGGCCTCGGACTTCGAATTCGCGTGCGCCTGAGTTTGTGCCGTTGCCGGAAACCGGGGGAGAAATTTCCCCTGGCCGTGCGCCAGGAACTTGCCGCGATCGAAAACGACGCGCCCACGTAAGACGGTGGTCAGAGGCCAGGCGGTCACGCGCATGCCTTCGTATGGGGTAAAATCGGCCGCCGAATGCAAGTCCGCGGCTCGTATGGTACGGTCGGCGTTCAAATCGACGATCGCGAAATCGGCGTCCCCGCCGATGACCATTTGTCCTTTTCGCGGCGCCAGCCCAAACGCACGCGCGGGATTGGCCGCGGCGATTTCCGCGATCCTGACGAGTGGGACGTCTCTCCTTTTCGCTTCGGTCAGCACAACGGCCAGGGACGTTTCCAGGCCCGGAAAGGCCGCCACCGCCGTCCAGACGTCGTCGCCCTTCATGCTCGAGAGCTTTGCCGAGTGATCTGTCCCGAGACAGGTCAGTGCACCCGTTCGAATACCATCCCACAGGGCTTCGACATGGGGCCGTGACCGTATTGGCGGATTGACCTTGGCGGCGGTCCCCGGCGCATCGGTGGTGAGGCTCAGATAGTGCGTACAGGTTTCGCCGATAATCGGCAGTCCTTTCGCTTGGTAGGCCCTCAGAACTTCGAGGGCGTCTGCCGAGGTGACGTGCACGACGTAGAGCGGACACCGCAATCTCTCAGCCAAGTCAAGAATCCGCAGGAGCGCGTGGGCTTCTACCAAAGGTGGACGAGCCTCATCCCAGGCGGCGATGCCCTGGTGGCACGCCCTACGCACCTCCGCGCTGAGCACGTTGAGAATCTCCTCAGCCTCAGCGTGAACCATCGGCAGCGCGCCGGTCGCGCTGGTCGCAATCGCTCGTAGGAGGGCGAAGACGATGCCGTCGTCGATGCCCGGGGCGATTTGGCGATCTTTGTACACCGTATAAAACTTGAACGACTGCAGGCCGAGCTTCGCGTGCGTCTCGGCAGCCTCGAGTGCCTGCCGCATTCCCGGGATCTGGCAATGGAGGCTCACATCGACCGACAGGACGGGCGCCAGATCTTTGAGGATGCCCGGGATGACGTCAACATACGATCCACCGGGCGAAAACTGATCCAGTTTGACCAATGCCAGGAATGTCGTGACTCCGCCGGCCGCCGCCGAAAGTGTTTCCGTTCGAAAATCACCGATGAACGGAAGGTTGTTGCCCATGTGCGTGTGAGGGTCCACGACGCCCGGAAAAACGTAGAGGCCCCGGGCGTCGATCGCCGCGTCCGCGCGAGACAGTGGTATGTCTTCGGCAATGCCGGCGATCTTGCCGTCGTGAATTCCAATGTCGGCCGGGACGAGGCCTTGAAACGGAATGACCAGCGTGCCGCCCCTTACGACGGAATCGTATTTCATGAGCGCCTCCCCGACCCGAGTGGCCTCGATCCTCCCGACCGCGTGTCGGCCGGCGCGCTCCGGTCCGGCACAATACTCACGCCCGCGTCATCGCTATCCAGGCCGTAGTCCCGCCGGGCGCTTTCGAACGAAATGTAGCCCTCGCGTAGATCCGCGATAACGGCGGCCCGGTCTCGTTTCAACGGGTCGCCAAACCCACCGCCACCGCCCGATTCCAGCACCAGCACGGCGCCTTTCTTCACAGGAACCGCGTAAAACTTGCTGTTGCTGGCCAGTCCGTACGCGTCTTTCAACAGCCGCTCCTCGCCCTGCCAGACAACCGCCCATCGGTTCGGCTTAGCGTCGCAGCCTCCAGCAAGGCCCCACGGCGCGATGCGCTGGCGATCAGCGAGCCCGGACACAAAATGATCCCATAGGCATTCCACCTCGCGGACCGTCCCAAGGCCGCCGCGGTGCGTTCCCGCGCCGCCGCTATCGGCCACCAGTGCATACTTCTTAAAGAGCACAGGGTAGCGATGCTCCCAAATCTCGATCGGCTGATTCGTCGGTGTGCCGTGCCAATGGTAGACAGCGGAGTTGCCGTCTTGGCGCAGCCGGGCGCCCTGGCCGCCCTCCTGGAAGTAGTACCACATCGTGTCGTCCGTTCCGTCGTCACGCACGCACCGCGCGGAGATGTTGTTGCCGGAACTGAACCCCCCAGCCGCAACGCGTTCGGGGACCGCGTCAGCAAACGCACGAAACATCAACTCGCTGGCACGCTTGCTCATTTCGAACGTGTCCCCAAACACGCTCACCGGCCACTGGGCGTTGACGATAGTCCCGCGAGGGGCGCGTACATCAATGAGGCTAAAGACGCCCTCGTTCATCGGTGTCAACGGATCGACGATGGCGATAATCCCGGCGTACACCGCCGCTGAGGTGCACGAATAGTTGCTATTGATCGGGGTCGGGGCCTGCGGCGCGGTGCCGTCAAAATCCACCACAAACCCCCCCGGGCGCTTCGTGACCGCGACGCGGATGGGGTATTCGCGGTCCGTCACTCCGTCGTCTTCGATGTAATCGATCGCGGTATACACGCCGTCTGGAATCGCCGCCATTTTCGCCAGGAACCGCTCGCGGGCGTGGTCGATCGCGTAATCGAAACCGTCCAGCACAACCTCCAAGCCGTATCGGTCTGCGAGCGAACGCAGGCGCGCCTCCGCCGTTCGACACGCGGCGATCTGACTTTGCAGATCGCCCCATGCCTCCTTAGGGTAGCGGACGTTCGCGAGGATAAACTCACGAATTTCCCGTTGAAGCACGCCGGCGGAGTACAGTTTGCACACGGGGATGATCAGACCGTCCTGGACGACGTGCGTGCTCGTCCCGCAGCAGCCTCCGGCGGCCATGCCGCCGATATCGTTCCAATGACCGATATTGACCGCAAAACCCACAAAACGGCCGGTGTAGTAGACGGGCCGCGCCACCACGATGTCCGCCTGGTGTGTGGCCGTATAGGGATCGTTCGTTAGAAGAACGTCGCCCTCAGCGAAGTCGTCGTACGTTTCGAAAATCTTTCGCATCACGGGACGAAGCGCACCGAGGTGCACGCCGAGTCCGGCGGCCTGCGTCACCATCCGGCCCGACACGTCGAACAGCGCGCACGAAAAGTCGAGCCCCTCTGAGAACGTTGGGGAATACGCGGCCCGGGCGGTGGTTTTCACCATTTCGTGCACGGTCGAGGTCAGGTAGCTACTCACGATCTCCTTGGTGAATGGATCCCCCGCCGTGCGACCGCCGCTCACGTGAGCGCCACCATAATGTTGCCGTAGCGGTCGATTCGCGCCGCACAAGAGCTGGGCAAATAGTGCGTGGTATCGATCTCCTCGACGATCGAGGGAGTCGGTACGGTCATCCCTCCGCCGAGCTCGTCGCGTCGAAATACCGGCAGCGCATCACGATGGGCTGATATGCTCCGGAACGCAACCGGCGTGGGCCCCTCCGCGCGAGCACCCGGCGCCTCCGGCAAGTGTATGGGGTCGACGGATTGCACGGCCGTACTTCGGATCGTGATAAGATCGACCGGGTCGCCGAGCTTGCTGCCATAGAGCTGCAGGTGACGGTCTTCAAAGCGGACATACAGGTCTTGGGGAGTGTCCCCCGATTGTGCCGGAATAGCGACCTCGTGCGACTGGCTCCGATAGCGCAGATCCACGTAGCGCAACTGCGTCACCGGGGCGCTGTCCCGATCGAAAATCATTTTGGCTTCCGCCTCCAAATCACGGAACATGGCGTGGATGTCCTCGGCGGACAGGGATTCCAACGGTTGAATGAAGGTGCGGCTGCGAGACGCCCGCACATCGGCCGTGATCATTCCAAAAGCGGAGAAGACACTCGGAGCCAGAGGCAGCAAGACTGAACTAATCGACGCCTCGCGAGCCACCGCGATCGCGTGCTGGCCGCCCGCGCCGCCGAAACTGACGAGCGTGAAGTCTCGAGGGTCTAGTCCCTTCTCAACCGTAATCTCGCGTATCGCTTGTGCCATTCGAGCGTTGGTGAGCCGGTAGACGCCGTCGGCGACGTCGCCGGCCGACAGACCGTAGTGCCGGCAAAGCGGCCGAAGGGCCTGCAGGGCTTTGTCCGGGTCAATCCTGACCCGTCCGCCGAGAAAATACTCGGGGTTGAGCAGCCCCAAGATCAGGTTGGCGTCCGTGACCGTGGGCCGTTCGCCGCCTTTTCCGTAGCACGCCGGTCCCGGAGCCGAGCCGGCGCTTTCCGGACCGATCTGGAGGCCACCGCCTTCGTCGATCCAGGCGACGCTCCCGCCGCCGGCGCCGATCGTGTGGATTTGAATCGCAGGAACCTGCATGGGAATGCCCCACTCCACCGAAATGCTGCGATCCAGCTGCGGCATGCCGTCTTGAATCGCGCACACATCGAGGCTGGTCCCGCCCATATCCATGGTAATGACGTTGGGGAGGTGCAGGGCCCGGGCGAGAAACTGCCCGGCCAAGACCCCGCCTGCCGGCCCAGACAGAGCGAGCGTCACCGGGCTGCGCTTTGCCTCGGCTCCGGGAATAACGCCACCCTCAGAGTTCATGTAACGAATGCCACCGGAGACGGGTAGTTTTTTCTCCAGCGACTCGACGTAGGCGCTGATGCGCCGGATGGAGTACGCGTTGAGACTCACCGTGCTTGCCCTCTCGTACTCACGAATCTCACGGCAAACGTCCGACGAGATGGTCACCTCGATGCTGGACCTGCGGCGAACGAGATCCGCCATCAGCCGCTCGTGAATCGGGTTGGTGTATGAATGCAGAAAACAGACGGCAATGGCCTCGACGCCTTGCCCGATGAACCGCTCCACAATCGACGCGGCTTGGACGAGATCCAGCGGCTCAAGCACCTCGCCCCTGTGATTCACACGCTCCCGCACCTCGGCCCGCAGGTGCCGCGGCACGATCGGGGCCGGCTTCGTCCACGACAGATCGTACGGCCGCGGCCGGCTCGCGCGCATGATCTCCAGCACGTCGCGAAATCCGGCGGTCGTAATGAAACCGACCTTGCAGCCGCTTCGCTCCAGGATGAGATTGGTCACGAGAGTCGTGCCGTGGATGAGATACGAGAGTTCTGCCGGCTCGACCGCGGCCGCCGCCATCGCGGCCAGCACGCCCTCTTCGGGATTCTTGGGCGTGCTGAAGACTTTGCTGCGACTTAGCCGCCGCGTCTCCTCATCGTAGACCACGAGATCGGTGAACGTGCCGCCGACATCAATGCCGACCCGCTTCACGATGGGCCCGCCAACGCGTGAGGAGAGTCCATCGCTTCTACCGCAACGATGCGCTGTGCTCGGCGAGAAAGCCCTTCACCGCAGCGATGGTCCGGTCGACGTCGTCCTCCGTGTGCGCACCGTTCAAATACCAGCGGCTGACCGTCTTCGGCTTCGAATAAAACCCTTTGTTCCACATGTATCGCACAAATGCGTGGCTCGCATCTGCGTTGTGATACTTGAGAATATCGCGATAGTTGCGGATCGGCCGGTCTGTGAAGAACACCGTCCAGACCGATCCGAATTGGACGCAGTGCGCGCGCACGTTCAACTCGCGCGCCGCCTTATTGATTCCATCGGCTGTGGTCTTGCCGAGCCGGAAGAGCCGCTCGTGGATCTTCCCGTTTTCCAGTTCCGAAACCGTGGCGATCGCCGCGGCCACACACAGCGGATTGCCGTTGAAGGTGCCGGAGAAATACGCGCGCCCTTGCGGGGTCAGTTCGCCCATCACATGATTTCTGCCGCACACGGCAGAAATCGGAAAGCCGTTCGACATGGCCTTCCCAAACGCGCTGATATCGGGGAAGACACCGCTGAGCTTCTGCGCCCCGCCCAGGCTGTGTCGAAACCCTGTGATAATCTCGTCAAAGACCAACACGATACCGTACCGGTCGCACAGCTGCCGCGCCCGCTCCAGAAAGCCGGAGACCGGCTCCACAACGCCCATCGTATGCGAGATCGGCTCGACGATAATGGCCGCGAGCTCGTTCTTGTGACGAATGACCAGCTGCTCGAGCATATCGGCATCGTTATAGGGCGCGACGACGACGTGCTGAGCCGCTTCCGGCGGCAGGCCCGAGGACTCCGAAATCGGTGCGTACTCGCCCTCCGTCACCTGGCCGGGTTTGGGCGCGATGCTGAACAATACGCCATCGTACCAGCCGTGATAGGATCCTTCGAACCTCAACAGTTTTGTCCGGCCAGTATGCGCCCTGGCAGCGCGTAACGCATACACGATCGCGTCGCTTCCGCCGCATCCATAACCGCTCATGTCGGCGGTGGGAATGTGCTTTCGCAGTAGCTTCGCCAGCTGCAGCTCATCGGGATGCGGGCCGCAGAACAACACCCCGGTCTCGTCAAGCGTGCGCTTGACCGCCTCGCGGACACCCGGATGATTATGGCCAAGAATCGCCGGACCGGCGGCGCACCAATAGTCGATGTACTCGTTTCCATCAACGTCCCACAGCCGAGAGCCAAGCGCCCGCCGCCAGAAGTGAGGGTACGGCGGATAGTACTTGCCCTCACCGTGGGCCCCCTGTGGGCTGTACTCTCGTGCCGCCTCGTATAGTTGCCGCGAGGTATCAGTCGTACCGGGGCCGATGGACGACGTCTGCGTTTTCCCACCGATAGCCACTGGCCGTGCCTCCCGTCCTCGACGTGGTCTCACGCCTCAAGGTAGTATCGCCAGGCAATCAACCGTGAGAACCTGTCGAACACCTGGCTGGTCACGAGCCCGAGCACTCCAAGCGTCGCAATGCTGACGAAGATCGTGTCCACCGCCGTGTAATTGAAGCTCACAAGAATCAGATAGCCGAGTCCGCTTTGCGCCGCGAGCATTTCCGCCGTAATAATGGTCGCGAACGAATTCATCAGCCCAATGCGCATCCCGGTCAGCAGATACCTCACCGCGGCAGGCAGCATGATCAAGCAAAACACTTGAAACGTGCTGGCGCCAAAGCACTCAGCGGCCCGCAATTGATTCCGGGGGATGGACGAGATGCCGGCGAGCGCATTCAGCAGCACCATGAAGCTGGTCGTGTAGACGATCAGCAAGATCTTGCTGGCCTCCCCGATGCCGAACCATATGAGGACCGGTCCTATCCACGCAATGGGCGGGATGAAGCGAAAAAAATTCACCAGCGGCTCGAGCAACCGGCGAATATGAGACACTGTGCCCATGGCGATGCCAAGCAAACCCCCCACGGCACTTCCGATCACAAAGCCGATGAAAATTCGCGTATAGCTGGTAGCGATATGGCCCAACAGGTTGCCGGTCCTCAACAGTTCGAACGCCTTGGCCGCCACCGCGGAGGGAGCGGGAAGCGTGAACGGCTGAAAAAATGCCCGGGCAACCAGTTCCCAGACAAGGAGCCCCGCGAGAATCGAGGTCACTGCCAACGCCGGCGGCGTGAGGCAGCGCTCGCCGAGCGGTTGCGCTTCGGCGCCCGGCCGGTCCCCCACCGCCGCGTGGCCATCCGAGATGTGGACGCTCGGCATCTGGCTCATCTCAGTCGCCCAGCTGATACCGGCCGGCGAACCCGCGGGCGGCTCGCATGAGCAGGAAGTCGGTCAGGAACCCGAGGACACCGAGTGCAACGATGGCCACATAGGTTCTATCGGTCTGCAGGAAGATCCGCGAGGACATGATCAGGAAGCCCAGGCCGCGATTCGCGGCCAGCATTTCGGCCGCGATGATGGTGGTGAAAGAGTTTTGCAGGGCGAGGCGCATGCCCGCCACAATAAACGGCACGCACGCGGGCAGCACGACCCAGACGAACATCTGCCGGCGATTAATGCCAAAGCATTCCGCCGCGCGCAGCTTCACGGTCGGGATTGCGCTCACGCCCTCAGCCACGTTCACCGCGATGCCAAAGGTTGTGGCATATATCAGCAGCAAGACTTTGCTCGTTTCCCCGACGCCGAACCACACCATGAATGCCGTAATCCACGCGAGCGCGGAGACAAACCGCAGGAAATCAATGTACGGGGTGAGCACATACCGGACTGCCGGAAGCATGCCCATTAAGAGTCCGATAAGCACTCCAAACACGCTGCCGATGCTGAATCCCGCCATGATCCGGACCATGCTGGCGACGCTGTTTGCCCACAAACTTCCGTCCCGGACGGCTGCGACAAAGGTCCGGAACGTGCTGAGCGGGGGCGGGAAGAGCTGCGGATGTCCGTACACTCGCGCGGCGGCATCCCAGAACGCAATCAATATCGCGGACGGCAGCACATACACGGTTGCGTAGTAGAGCGCGCGCTCCGCAACCCGCGAGGAGGTCGGCTCCGACTGCGCGCTACTCCGCGAAACCATCGCGTCGCCTCGCGAGCGTCATGCCGCTTCTTTACCGAGCAAGCGGTTCAGGCGGACGTAGATGTCTCCGAACTCAGGCTGGGCAACAGAGCGCGGCCGCCCTAACGGCACATCGATCGTTTCCTTGAGCGTTGCCCCGGGGCCCGAGGTCATGACAGACACCCGGTCCGCCAGGAGAATCGCCTCCGAAATGTCGTGGGTGACAAAGAGCGTCGTGTACCGTGTCTGCTGCCACAGTTGCACAAGCTCTGTCTGCAGGAGGCTTCGGGTCTGCGCGTCGAGAGCGCCGAACGGCTCGTCCATGAGCAACGTGTCGGCGTTCCCGGCCAGTGCCCTCGCCAGCTGGACGCGCTGTTTCATCCCGCCCGAGAGCTGACACGGGAACTTGTGCTCCTGGCCTGCCAGTCCAACCAGGCGGAGGAAGTTGAGTGCTCGCCGCGTGCGCTCCGGTCCCGGCATTCCGGCGATCCGAAGACCAAATTCTGCGTTTTGGAGGGCGGTCAACCAAGGATAGAGTGAGTCGCTGCTTTGAAAAATCACGACGCGATCGACGCCTGGCGCCGTGACGCGCCTGCCTTTCACCCACACTTCTCCCAGGCTCGGATGCTCGAATCCCGCCACGAGGTTCAACACGGTGGTTTTCCCGCAGCCGGAAGGCCCGAGCAGGACGTGAAACTCGCCCTTCCCGATCGCCAAATTGAAGCGCTGCAGCACCCACTCACGGGTCCTGGTCCGGCCCGGGTACATGAACGAGGTATCGAGAAACAGGATATGCGGGTCCATCGATTGACCTGGCAGGAAGCCGCCTACGGGTGCGCAGAGCCCTTGCACACAGCCGCTGTGCACAGTCCGGGCGCAACCGTCAACATGAGCTTCGGATCGAGCAGGTCGTTCACCAGCTGATTGACGGTCATCTTCCCGAGTAGTTTCTTTTGGGATGCGTACTCCGCCATCCCGACCAGGGCATCCGTCACCTGCTGAGGGAAATCCAGCGTGTAGGTGCAGCACCCCATCAATTGCTCCAACTGGGCCGGATCCATCTGAAAAGCCTTGGCGGCGATCATGGCCGCCTCGTGGCGATTGTTCTGGACCCAATGCATGGTATCACCGAGCGCGCGCAAGGCCTTGACGGCG